>DATABT010000850.1:0-2709 GCA_036259455.1 Longimicrobium sp.
CGCGCGTTTGGGTGTCTTTCACGTGGACCTGGTGCTGGCGGCTCGTGCCCGCGACGCCGCCAGAACAGCCCAGTTGGCGAACGGAGCGGCGGAGCTCCTGGGAGAGGTGCGTGGCTCGGCGATCGTCGCCGCGCAGTACCGCGATGTGGCCGCACGCGCGGGCTCGCCTCCCGCCGCGCTGGAAGAGGCGCTGAACGATGCCGGCTCTGCCGCGGCGGCACTGCTGGGCGAGCAGGTGGGGCTGGGTGCCTGGGCAGAGGCCGGGCTGATCGCCGCCGCGCGCCGTGACGCCGCCTTCTTCCGGGCGCCGCGGAGTCGCGCCCTGTTGGAGCGCCTCGCGAAGCTCGAGTCCCTACCCGAGCCTGCGCGGGCGGCCGCGCGCCGGGTTCTCGCAAGCCACGGCGCCCGGGAGGCCGGGGTGTGGGAGGCCACGGAGCGCGACATGGCGGTGCTGCTAGCGGCGCTCGCCGGATAGCTCCGGGCCAGGAACTCCGCTCCCTTCGCTCCCCCTCTCACCGAGCTGTGCCCGCACCGGTCCGAGCCGTACGGCTGCCCCGGACGCGAAGGCCTCTGTCGGGAGCAGCTTTCCGCGTACCGAGGATGCATTGCCGCCGGCCCAGGGCGTCGCTCTCGCATCCTTCGGCCGGCGAGGAAGGTCACCGTTCAGGGACGGCTCAGCGGCCCATATGGCGAAAACCGGCCCAGGCGGCGGGAGCCTGCAGCCCGGGGTCCCCGGAGCGGAGCATGCCCAGCTGCGCCGCACGCAGGGCCTCCGCGCCGGAGCCGGTGGTCCGGTACACCTCGTGGAGCCGGGTCATCAGCTCCCGCGTAAGCCCCTCGTCCACGCGCCAGAGGCTCCCGACAACGCCGCGCGCTCCGGCGTCCAGCAGTGCGCCCGAGAGTCCGGACAAGCCTGCCGCGTGCCCGCCCCGCGAGCGCTGCGTCTCGCACGCCGCCAGCACCACCAGCCGCACGTGGTCGAGCGGCAGCTCCCGCAACTCGGCGGCGGTGAGCCGCCCGGACTCGCCGCGCCCGGCTAGGAGCAGGTACGAGCGGGACGGGCGCTCGTCATCGAACACCGCGTGCCCGGCGAAGTGAACGATCTCTGCCCCGGGTAGGGAGGCCCGCAGCCGCGCGGGGGTCGCTCCGGCACTGTCCAGAACCCACGAGAGGGGGTACCGGGCCGCGATCCTGCGCACTTCCTCCGCCGTCTCGGCCAGCGGCTGCAGATCCAGGTACACATCCATGTCGAACTCCGGGTCGGCCACGAACAGCGCCGCTCCCGGCGCGGTGCTCCGGTCGCGGGAAACGCGCGCGGCGTCTGCCAGGGTGCCGGAGAAGCGGAGCAGGTGGTCCTCGACCAGGTAGCTGCGCCGGCGCGTGTCGTAGAGCGCGGCGAACGGAACCCCGCGCACCTCGCCGTCCGAAACCAGCACCAGCGGTGTTCCCTCCGGGAAGTACGCCTCCACCGGGCGGAGCAGCCAGTCGTACAGCGTCGCCAACGCGGGTCGGACGGCGCCCGCGTCGGCGCGCCGCTCCAGCGCCAGGCGAACGCCCTCGACCGTGCGTAGGAACTCCCCGCGCCCGACCGTACGGCGCTCCAGGTGGATCGAGTCACCCACGACGGCCCAGATCAAGAGCGTATCGCCGATCAGCGCATGGTCTACCGCGACCTGTCCCGCGGGCGCGGCGATCCGCGCCGGCGCCACGGGCCGGGACCCGGCCGGGACGCGGCTCCGCTCGAGGACCGCGAGTGCCTCGCGCGGGCGGTCCGCAGCGACGTGGAGCATCACCAAGCGGTCGAACGCCCCGCGCGCGACCTCGAGCATGGAGGCATGCAGCGCGGCGTCCTGAAGCTTTGTACCCAGACTGTCCATCAGCACGGTCGCGCTGTCCAGGTCGGCCGCCGCCCGCCCGGCATCGCCCAGCGCGAGCCACGCCTCGCTGCGCAGGATCAGCGCCGGAAGGAGCCGCAGCGCGTTCTGGTCACCGGAGAAGAAGCTCGAAACGCGATTCAGCGCTACGACCGCGCTGTCCGGCCGCGCGCGCATGAGCAGCACCCCGGCCGCAGCCAAGCGCAGGTCTTCTTCGTACCAGTTCCGCTCGTAGCCGAGAGGTAAGCTCTCGACCAGCGCCGCTCCCGCACTCACGTCCGCGACGGCCCGGACGGAGTCGCCGGCAGCGGTGCGCGCGCGGGCACGTGCCAGGAGTGCCTCGGCATGGAGCCGGTGATCGATCCGCGCGGTCGCCGCCACGTCTTCGTCCTGGATGCGTACAGCCATCCGCGCGAAGCCGCTGGCAGTCGCAGCCAGCGCGGTCACGTAGAGGTGGTTGTGCAGCCTGACTGAGCGGCGGTACGGGCGTAGCGTGAGTAGCGCCGCGTGAATCGACGTGTACGCCCCCGCCTCGTCGCCCAGCGCAAACTCCGCCTCCGACGCCTGGGACTGCATGGCCCCCAGGTTCTCCCGCTCGCCGATCCGGCCGAAGTAACGAATCGCCGCGCGGGTTTCGGAAAGTGCGTCGCCGTACTCGCCGGCGCGAAGCAGGATGGTGCCGCGCGACCAGTGAATCCGGCCTGCCAGCGCCGGGTGCCGCACCGGATCGACGCGCGAGGCCATGGCGTCGAACACGTGCATGGCCTCGGCCTTCCGGCCGTGGAAAAAAAGCGCAACCCCATGAGAGTACCGGGCCCATTCAACCAGGAGCGGC
>DATABT010000851.1:0-2978 GCA_036259455.1 Longimicrobium sp.
GAGCACGGGGTCGAAGGCGCCGTTCCGGAAGCCGCGCGGCTCGTGATGCACCGCGAAGCTGAGCCGCACCGAGTCGCCGGGCTGCAGCGGCGCCTCCAGCGCGTAGACGTGGTGCCAGAGCCCGTCGTCGCCGCCCACGCGCCGGGCCGGCCGGTCGAAGGAGACTGAATGGGTCCGCACGCTGGGGGCGGGAGCCAGGTGGATGGAGTCGATGGGCGCCGCGGTGTGGTTCACCAGGTGATAGGTGCCGCGGATCTCCGCCGCCCGCCGCCGGGGATGGATCTCGACGCGCAGGGTGGCGCCCGCCAGGCGAGGCTGCGGGACGTTCGCGTACCGCCCGTAGCGGCGCTCGTACCCGGCGCGCAGCTCCACGACGTCGGAGGCGCTCCGGTACGCGTTCAGGACGTTCGTGTTGTAGAAGATGAATCCGCCCAGCGCGAGGACCAGCCCCGCCGCCGCCGCGGCGACCGCGGCCGTGGGGCGCGTGAGCCTCCCGCGCGCCAGCCGCAGCCGCACCCGCGCGCCCCGCTCCAGCCCCCGCACCCAGAGCAGCCTCGCCACCACCGCCAGCAGCAGCGCCCACGCCGCCCAGTAGAGCATGAACCACCGCCACGGCCCCAGCGACGGGCCAAAGCCGCGCATGTCCGAGTAGAACCAGTCCGGGGCGGACCCGTAGACCAGCAGGTTGTGCCGGATCCCCAGCCAGGCCGCGAACAGAATGAACGCGTAGACGATGAGCGCCACGAAGTGGCCCACGTACTTCTGGTTCACGAGCCCCTGCACCACCAGGGCGAGCACGGCGAAGAGCAGGTACTCGGGAAGCTGGAGCCCGAAGAGAACCTTCAGGTACAGGCCGATCTCGAACCGGTCATACCCCATCTGCACCTGGACCAGGATTCCGATCATCATCAGCACGGCCATCCACACGGCCAGGACCAGCCCGAGTCCCAGGAACTTGCCCAGGAAGGGGACCCATTCCGGCACCGGCGCCGCGTCGGTGATCTCTCCCAGGCCGGCCTCCCGTTCTCGCCAGACCAGCTCCCCCGCCCACAGCAGCGTTAGCATGGGGATGATTACCCAGGGAGTGATGGGATTGGTGAGCGAGGCCGTCAGAAAGGTGAGCACGTACTCGGTCCGGGGCAGCAGCGGCGTGCCCATGTTGTGCATGTGCTCCGGCAGCACCATCACCGCCACCACCGCGATGGGAACCGTCACCATCAGCCCGCCCCGGCTCTTCGCAATCACCCGGAACGACGTCCACGCGATGTCCAGCGTCTGGCGCGCGCGCGTCGCCAGGCCGAACGTCCGCCGGACGTGCGGGACGGAGATCGGGCTCGTCGCGATCCCGCTGGCCGAGGGCGTGGGGGCGTGCGCCTCCCGCCGCCGCGTGATGCGGCTCCACCAGGGCTTGACCGTCAGGTGCTCGAAGCGAAAGCGGGCCCAGGTGAATGCGAGCGTCGCCACGGCGACGCCGAGCCACAGCAGGCGGCTGCGAAGCAGCGCGCCTTCCAGCACCACCAGGCGCGTGTTCTTCTCGATGGGCGTCCATCCCAGCACCAGGTCGGACGTGATGAACAGGTGCGCGAAGGCATCCAGCAGCACCGCCAGGTCCTGCCGCTCCAGAAAGAACATCACGGCGAAGATCCCGCCGTACACCACGCCGAAGAGCATCACGCTCCCCACGTAGCTCGCCATGGCCCGGCGTCCCAGCGTCGCGAACGCGAACTGGACCGCCGTACCGAGCAGGGCGTTGGGCAGCGCGAGAAAGCCGAAGGCCGCCAGGTAGGCGGCCGGCCGGAACGGGCCGATGATCCCGGCATCCACGCCGGGCGCGTAGACGGCGAGCATCACGCCCACCGGCACGGCAAGCAGGATCACCGCGTTGAGCGCGAAGACGGCGAGATACCGTCCCCCCAGGTACTCCGCTTTACTGACGGGGACGGTGTAGGTGAGGGGGTGCATCCCCGTCTCCACGTCCCGCGCCGCCACCTCGCCGGCCACGCCCGCGGCCACCAGCAGCCAGAACAGGGTGCAGAACACGGTGACGACGGCGATGATGAAGGGCGAGTTGATGAAGAAATCCGCATAAAGCTGGTCGGCCACCACGTTCTGCCGGACGAACAGGTACGCGACGACGGCCAGGAGCACGAACGGCGGCCAGGTGGAGACACGGCGTACCTGGTAGGCGAACTCGAAGCGGAAGATGCCCAGCAGCTTCATGTCAGGTCGCGCGATCCTGCGGGCGTGCCGGGGCGTGCGCGCGATGAGCGTGCTCCGCTCCCAGCGGGGCCGAGCCGGCGTGCAGACGGTCGTATCGATCCGGCCCGCCGATGGACCGGTCCTCCGCGCGCTGGGCCAGCCACATCGACGCGCCCGCCGCGATCCCGCCGAACACCGCGGCCATGACCAGATCGGAGAGAATGTCGTCGAACGCCGGAAACCCGTCCCCCGACACCAGGCTGCCGATGGCGAAGAACGCGAGCACGAACAGCTCCGCCACCACCGCGCCGCCGAGCCCGAAGCGCACCCAGTTGATCTCGGACAGCCGTCGCCCACGATAGGCGAGGCTGATGAACACGGCGAAGGCGCCCCCCGCGACGCCGCCGACGATGCCCACGCGTATGGCCATGCCGATCGCGTCCAGCACGCCGATCTCCGCGGGAACGACGAGGCCGATCGTGCGGAGCCCGATGATGGTCACGAAGGTGAGAGCAGACCAGGTGACGCCCCATACCACGGCGTTCTTCACGGCGCCAGCCAGGCGCTTGGCGATGTTCCCGACGTTCATTTCACTGCCTCCAGAGTCATTCGGCGCTGCACGCACCCGGTCGGATGAACCTCGCTCGCGCCGCGTCTGTCATTTCGAAGGAGGCGCCCGCGTGATCCCTGCCGGTGCAGGAACCCATGGCGCCGACTGAGAAATCTACTCACCCGTGCTGGTGACACGGTTTTCCGCTCCGGGCTCGCCCCGGATCATC
>DATABT010000852.1:0-8724 GCA_036259455.1 Longimicrobium sp.
GCGCGTGGCGGGCCGCGGTCTCGTCCACGTCGGGATGGGCGGAGCGGTAGTTCTCCAGCACGGACGCGTCGTCCCGAAGGCGCCGCGCGTGCTGGTCGAAGAACGCCACCTCCCCCGCCGGCAGCCCCAGGCGCACGGTGCCGGCGTCCGGCCGCAGCTCTCCCGTGACCATCCGCAGCAGCGTGGTCTTGCCGCTGCCGTTGCGGCCCGCGATCGCCACGCGCTCCGGCCCCACGATCCGCAGCGACACCCGATTCAGCAACGGCGTGGTGGCACCGGGCGGCGTGTACCTCACGCCGTCCAGCTCCACCACCACCTTTCCGGCCGGCACCGCGGCGGTTTCGCGGACGGCGTCGCCGGTGCCCTCGCTGCGCTCCTTCATCATCCCCAGCATGATGCGCGGCGTGCCGCCCTTCGCGGCGACCTGCCTGCCGCGGCTGTCGCGCCGGGCCTGCCGCTCGCGCATCCGCTGCGCCTCGCGGCGCGCGGTGCGCAGCGACGCTTCGGCGCTGGCCAGCTCGCGCGCGGCGGCCTCCGCCTCGGCGGCGCGCCGGGCGCGGTACAGGTCGTATCCGCCGCCGTAGACGCGCGCGCCGGACGGCGTGAGCTCCACGATGCGGTCCATCCGCCGCAGCAGCTCCCGGTCGTGGCTCACGGCCAGCAGCCCGCCCGTCCATCCCTCCACCAGCTCGTACAGCGCGGCGCGCCCGGCCGCGTCCAGGTTGTTGGTGGGCTCGTCCAGCAGCAGAAAGCCGGGCTGGGAGAGCAGCACGCCCGCCAGCGCCACGCGCGTGCCCTCGCCGCCGCTGACGTCGCCGACGGGCCGGTCCAGCGGCAGCCGCGACAGGCCCAGCCGCGCCAGCACGGCCTCCGCGCGCTCGCGCAGGTCCCAGTCCCCGCCGACCGGGTCCAGGTCCTCGGCGAATGCGTCGCCGGCCAGCACGCGGTCCACGCGCGACAGCCGCTCCGCGATGCCCAGCACGGCCGCAAGCGGCTGGTCGGCGCGTACGTGGAAGTCCTGCGGCAGGTAGCCAACGGTGCCCGCGCGCACGACCGTGCCCGCGGACGGGCGCAGTTCGCCCGCCAGCAGGCGCACGAGGGTGCTCTTGCCGGTGCCGTTGGCGCCGATCAGCCCGGTGCGCTCGCGCCCGAAGCCGAGAGTGAGATCGGAGAAGAGGGTCCGGCCGTCAGCCAGCGAGTACGCCAGCCGGTCCGCGACCAGGCGGACGCCGGAAAGTTGGGTAGACAAGAGAATGCGCTCCGTTCCTGACGGTGAATGTGGGGTGAACACCGGTCAGGATCAGCCGCATGCGTATCTCTCTCGTCTGGTGGATGGGGAGCCCGCCGGGTCCGGCGCGTGCCGGATGCGGCGGGCAGGGGAAAGATGGATGGATTCTCCGCGTTTGTCCACCGGGTCGGGTGACCCGGGGCCCCCCCGCGCACGGGGGAGGGGGTTGGGTGGGGCATCAGCTGACGGTGATCGTCCCCGCGGAGATGTTGACCAGGTCGAACTCGCCCGGCGAGGTGCAGGCGGGCCCGGTCCCCGCGTCGGCGATGTTGATGAGGGTGGCCTGGTCGGTCGCGGCGTCCCTCACCTGCCACGAGGCGTCCTTGCCCTCCAGGGTGGCGTCGCTGCTCTCGTCGATGGTGCCCAGGAAGGTGGCCGTGCCGCCGGACGTGTGCAGGCAGGTGATGTTGACGGTCAGCACCACGTCGGCCGCGGACGTGTAGTACACGGCCCGCCCCGTGGTCACGCTGGTGGAGCTGTTGTTGACGATGATGCCGAGGTGCGCGGTGGTGGCGCCGAAGGTGTACCGCGCGATGGCCACCACGCCGGCGTTGGCGGTGCCGGTCTCCAGGATGGTGACGTCGTCGGCGTTGCGGCCGGCGGCCGTGGTGGGCGCGCGGTCGCACGAGGCGATCACCGGGGCGAGAGCGGCGACGACGAGGAATGCGGCGCGTCTCATGGGGCACCTCCGGAAGGGGATGTGCGGCCCCGGCCCTCTGCTCAGGAATGGGCGGGAATTATCCGGGACCTTCTGAAAAGGCTAATCCGCTCCCGCTGGTAGCACAAGCAAACATCCGCCGCAGAACTGCGCCACGATTCCGCAGCAGCAGAGCACGCCGGAGACGCGTATTCTTCTTCAATTCCTCGATTTTCCGGCCGGCGCCCCCACACGGCGAGGCGCGCCGCTCCTCCCCCGCTCCGCACCCGGCACGGTAAGGCAGGCCGATCTTCACGCCTGGATTCATCTGGCTCTGAATTGGCTACACACGGGCGCACTGCATACGGCAGCGGCGTCGGAGCATCAGAACGGAAATCGCGCGTCAACGCTGTTCCTCTCTTCCTCCGTGTGACAATTCTGGCTCATCGCGGATTTCGTTGCAACGGACCCGCCCAGGGAATACTCACCCAGGCTCGTGGCTCCCGTCCGCTCGCGGACTCCCCGGTCCGTACGCCGCCCACGGGTGGGTGCGCGGCGAAAAATCCGCGGGGCCGGGATCCAGCACGCAGGCTGACCACCCGTACCGGAGAGTAGATTTCTCAGTCGGCGCCACGGGTTCCTGCACCGGCAGCGATCACGCGGCGCCTCCTTCGAAATGACGGCGGCGCGCCTGGCGTGCAACTAAATCGGCGATGAATCACAACTCTCTTTTCCACTCTGCGCATTCCGCGTTGAATTGCTTCCTCCGTTCTGCACAGGAGATTGGGGATGGGTATTGACATCACGGCCAGCCAGACGAAACCGCCCGCGTCCATAGGACGCGAGCGGTTCGGTTCATCCCACCGGCCGGACCCGTCAGGCCTTCGCGACCTCGCGGGACAGGCGGTACATCTCGGCGGCGCGGTCGTGGCTCCCCTTGCGGTCGTAGGCGATTCCCATGGCGTAGTAGGCCTTGCCGTTCTCCGGCGCCAGGCGGATGGCCGCCTCCAGCGCGTCGATGGCCGCGTCGCTCTCCGCCATCTGGTTCAGCGCCTCGCCCAGCACCAGGAAGGCGGCGCCGTGGTCGGGGTCCAGCTCCACCGCGCGGCGCAGCTGCGTGGCCGCGGCCGCGTACACGCCCTTCTTGTAGAGCGTGTAGCCCAGCTGGTAGCACACCTCCGGCGAGTCGGGCGCCAGCTTGAGCGCCCGCCGCAGCTCCTTCTCCGCCGCGTCGTACCTGCCCTGCGCGGCGAGCGCCGTTCCCAGCCCCAGCGCCGCGCGCAGGTTGTCGGGCTGCGCGGCGGCCACGGCCTGGAACGCCTCGGCGGCGTCCGCGTAGCTCCCCGCGGCCTCCAGCTGCTCGGCGCGCTCCAGCTTGGCCGCCCAGGGGTCGGGCCCGTTGTCGGCGGCGGCGCCGCGCGCGGACTTGCGCGGCGCACGCTTGCGGGGCGCCTCCTCCTGCACGGCCGCGGCCTCGCGGGGCTGCTTCTCGGCTTCGTCCTCCGACTTGATCATCCGAGCCATGTCCGCTGCAAAGTTCCACGGGAAAGGCCGGCACCTCCGGTCCTGCCCTGCCCCTTCACCCGTCCGTCGATTCCCGCACCCAGCGGCAGTACGGGTCAAGCCCGTCCACCAGCGCCGTGACCACCAGCTCCGGCACCTCGTACGAGTGCAGCCGCGGCAGACGCTCCTTGAGGCGCGCCACCAGCGAGCGCCGCGTCTTCATCACCAGCAGCACCTCCGCGTCCGCCTGAACGGCGCCCCGCCATCGATAGATCGAGGTAAGGCCCGGGACCAGGTTGGCGCAGGCAATGAGCCGCTCCTCCACCAGCGCGCGGGCGATGCGCTCCGCCTGCTCCGCGTCCGGCGCCGTCGACAGGCAGAGCACGAGGTCCGACGCGCCGCCCTCCGCGTTCATCACAGGTCCAGCTGCAGCTCCGGCGATCCCTCGCCCTCGCCCGTGAGCTCCGCCAGGGTGGCGCGGGCGTGGGCCACGTGCCGGTCGGCGTTGCTGGCGGGCGGCCGGGCCAGAAAGGCGCGCAGGTGCGCCACCGCCTGGTCCGTGCTCCCCTGCTGCAGGAGCAGAAAGGCCAGCCCGTAGTGGGCGCCGGCGGCGTGGGGCTTGAGCTCCAGCACGCGGCGGTACGTCTTCATGGCCTCGTCCGTCATGCCGATGCGGGTGTAGGTCACCGCGATCTGCTGAAGGACGTCGGTGTCGTTGGGGCTTTCGCGCAGCGCCAGCCGGAACGAGGTGAGCGCCTCGTGATACTTTTCCTGCAGAAGGAGGGCGGCGCCCTCCTCGTAGTAGTCCGGCTCCCGCTCGCGCGAGTCGGAACGGCCTCCAATCAGGTTCGTGAGCCAGGACATGGTCACAAATCTTGAGATGCGGGATTGAACCTGGGGGTGCCGCCCGTGCGGCGGCGAGGGCCGGCGGGCGAGCGCCCCGGCCGCGCCTTCGGAAGCGACCAAAGGTATGCTGCCGGGGCGGTGCCGCGCAACCAAATGATCACATGGCCTCAGCGCACCGCGTTGTAGCGCAGCGCCACCGGCCGCCCCGGCGCTCGCGCCACCACCACCCCCTCCTGCTCCAGCAGCACCTCCGCCCCCAGCCCCCGCAGCCGCTCCGCCGTCTCCGCATCCGCGGGATCCACCACCAGCCGCGCCCCCGGCGCCAGCACCCGCAGCCCCTCGCGCAGCAGCGCGTCCCCCGCCCCGCCCGTCAGCGCGGCGGCCCGCAGCGCGCCGCCGCGAAAGGGCAGCGCCTCTCCCGCCGCCAATCGGCTGACTCCCGGCTCCCGCTGGGCCCGCGGCACCGGCGCATCCGTCACCGCCACCACCTCCAGCTCCGGCACCAGCGCCGAGACGGCGGCCGCGTGGCGCGCGGCGGGGCCGTGCACCATCGCCAGCCCGCTCGCCCCCGACAGCCCCATCAGCGCGGCGAGGCGGACGGGCGCCTCCGCGTCTTCATCCACCGCATTGGTCGGGACCGGACGGGCGGATTCCTCCGCGGACGGAAGGACGCGCAGGTCGGCGGCGGCGTGGTGGATGGGATACGCGGAGCGGCAGTTGGCGCACCCAAGGCTCCCCTCGACCACCCGCCGGTCCTCCATCCGGTCCGACAGCACCAGCAGGCCGAACTCCGGGCCGCAGCGGGGGCAGGTCAGGGCGTCGGTGAGCAGGATGTACATCCGCCGCTCACCAGGTGGGCTTGAGCGAGTACTGCGCCCACTGGTTGGGCGTCTCCCACACGCGCACGTACACCAGGTGCTCCGCCATCTCCCCGCCCAGCCGCGCCTGCATCTGCTGAAAGATCCACCGCGCCTGGTTCTCGGCGCTGGGCTCCAGGGTGGTGAAGGGCTCCAGGTCGTTGATGTTCTGGTGGTCCAGCTCGCCGGCGATGGCGCGCAGGTGGCGCTTGGCGTCGGTGAAATCGAAGGCCATTCCGCCCTCGCCCACCTCCTCGAAGGCGAGCCCGGCCTCGACCACGTAGTGGTGGCCGTGCAGGTTCTCGCACTTTCCCCGGTAGTTGCGCAGAAAGTGCGCGGAGTCGTAGCTGGCCTTTACGTTCAGCAGAAACATGGCCTCAACTTGCCGATTCAACGGCGATGGTCGAGATCTGCACGCCCGGCGGCTGCGTCGCGGCAAAGAGCACCGCGCGCGCCACGTCCTCCGGGCGCAGCATGGACGCGCGGGACGGAAGGTCCGCCCGCGCGTCGGGGTCGATGGGGTCCCACAGCGGCGTGTCGGTGGCCGCGGGCTCGATGAGCGTGGCGCGCACGCCGGTGCCGCGCACCTCCGCGCGCAGCACCTCGTGCAGGCCGCGCACGCCGAACTTGCTTGCGGCGTAGCTCCCGTTCTCGGGGAACGCCGCGCGCCCCGCCACGGAACCGACCGTGACGAAGTGCCCGCCGCCGCGCCGCAGCATGCCGGGAAGGAAGGCGCGGACGAGCAGGAAGGGCCCGCGCAGGTTGACGTCGATCTGCCGGTCGAAGTCCTCGGGAGACGCCTGGTCCAGCCGCGCCAGCGAAAACGCGCCCGCCGCGCTGACGACGAGGTCCGGCGCGTCCCCCAGCAGCTCGCCGACGTAGGTCGCCAGTGTGTGGACCCCCTCGGTGGTCGACACGTCCGCGGGGATGGCGTGGCCGCCCGCCGATTCCGCGGCGCGCGCCAGCGGCTCGGCGCCGCGCGCCACCATCCCCACCCACGCGCCCGCGGCGATCAGCTCGCGCGCCACGGCCAGGCCGATCCCCCGCGAGGCGCCGGTCACCAGCGCCGTTTTCCCCTGCAGCTCACCCGCCATGTCCGCCTCCCCTCCTCAGTCTGTGGCGTCGGAATGATCGTGTGGACGATTGCATCAACACCGGCCCGACCGATGGACTGCCCCACCACCCCACAACGGACGATCATCTCCCCCCGGCCTCCGCGGCACCGTGGCGTGCGGGGCCCCTCCCCCGGCCCCGCCCGTGCAAACCGCGCGCGGAGGGGGAGAACTTCGCGGGTACGTGAACGGTGGCGGTGTTCACCCGTGCGCGGTCGGGCCGGGGCGCCGGGCCGGCGCGGCCCCTCTCCCGCCCGGACTCCCTCTCCCGCGCGGTCTGCGGGAGAAGCGTCGGGGAGGGGGCGGCCGGCCGCTCGCGCCACATCTACCACCGCGCTCGGACCGTGTCAGCCCTTCACCCTCACCGCCCGTTCGGGTGCACCAGGCGCAGGAACTCCTCGCGGGTGCGCAGGTCGTCCAGGAACACGCCCTTCATGGCACTGGTGACCGTCTTGGAGTTCTGCTTCTCCACGCCGCGCATCATCATGCACAGGTGCGCGGCCTCGATCACCACGCCCACGCCCTGCGGCTCCAGCACCTCCATCAACGCGTTCGCCACCTGCTCCGTAAGCCGCTCCTGCACCTGCAGCCGCCGCGCGAAGATCTCCACCACCCGCGGCAGCTTGCTCAGCCCCACGATCTTGCCGTTGGGGATGTAGGCCACGTGCACCTTGCCGAAGAACGGCAGCAGGTGGTGCTCGCACATCGAGTACATCTCGATGTCCTTGACCAGCACCATGTTGTGATGCTCTTCCTCGAACAGCGCGTCGCCAATGGCGTCCTGCACCGACAGCCCGTAGCCGCGGGTGAGCCAGCGCATGCTCTTTTCCACCCGCTCGGGCGTCTTGAGCAGGCCGTTGCGGTCCGGGTTCTCGCCCAGTTCCGCCAGCATGCGGCGCACGATGGCCTGGAACTCCGTCTCCGGTTCGGCCGCCGCGGCGCTCAGGCCGCGGGGCGCAAGAATGTCCGTCATCGACTACTCTCCCCAATATTCCGCGGCGTTGCGCGGGGTTTCCCACAGCACCAGCTTCACCAGCTTTCCCTCCGCGGGAATGCGGGGCTTCAGGCGCTCCCAGATGGCCACCACCAGGTTCTCCGTGCTGGGGATGACGCCTTCCAGCCAGGGCACGTCCAGGTTCAGGTTGCGGTGGTCCAGGTCGCCGATCACGCTCTCGGCGGCCTCGCGCACCACGCCCAGGTCCACCACGTACCCGGTCACCGGGTCGGGCCGGCCCTCGACGGTGACCTCCAGCTCGTAGTTGTGCCCGTGCCAGTTTGGGCTGTTGCACAGGCCGAAGATGCGGGCGTTCTCCTCGTCGGAGAGCGCCGGGCTGTGCAGACGGTGCGCCGCGCTGAAGTGCACGCGGCGCGTAACGCGAACGGTGGGCACGGGTCCTCCTGCGCAGGGAGCGAGAAAAGGCCAGCCCCGCAAAACGGGGCCGGCCTGGACCGGGGGCAACGGGAAGGATTTTTGAAGCCATGTCGGAACATGTGGGTGGCTTCCTCGCGGCATTCCGCCTTCCCGCGGGGGGCGTGGCGTCGGCCGCAAAAGATGGCCCCGGCTTCAAAACTGTTGGCTCAAAAATGGAGCTTCCCGTCACTCCCGACAGGCGACAAGATAGCCCCGCCCCCGCCCGCGTCAAGCCCGGGTCTTCTCGCGCGTACCGTGAGGCGTCGTCCGGACGCATGGAAACGCACCCCGCGAAGGGCGCGGGAAACGAGAAAGGACGCGGATGATGGCCTTCTCCGCGTCCTCACTGTGTTCCTCCACGCCCGCGGCGTGCGGCCTCCGGCGTCAGGTCACCTGGATGGGGATGGAGGGCGACGTGTACTCCACCGTGCCGGAGTCGATCACGTCCACGCGCATGGAGGTCTGCCCCGTGGCCGTGCCGCCGCGCAACGTGCCGATGCCGGCGCCCGTCTCCTGCCACGACGCCACCTGCGTGTTGGTGATGGTTACGCGGATGCTCTGCCCCAGCCCCGGCGTCACCACGCTCCCATTGGCGTCGCGCAGCAGGATGACGAGCGGGCGCTGCTGGTTGCGGGCGATGCTCAGGCCGCCGGAGACGGAGTTGGACGAGCTCACCGTCACCAGCGTGCCGCCGCTGGAGCCGTCCTGGATGCTGAGGCCCGCGACCGCCTCTCCCCCGGTGTCGAGGCCCAGGTCGGTGCAGCCGGCCGCCAGGGCGAGCGCAAGGAGCGGAGCGAAGCGGGCGAACCGCGGGCGGACGTGCGTCTTCATGAGAGTGCCGGGGCGCTGGGTTGTAGCCGCAACCGATTGCGGTGCAACATCTACAGTAAACGTGCCCGGGGGTTCCCGGGAATAGGGAATAGGGAATAGAGCCCGTCCAGCAAACGGTGTGTCTCGGACGGCAGGGTGGTTCGCCAGAGCGGCTGTCTCATGTCCGCAGGCTGGGAATCGCCCTTTACCCTTCTCTCAAAGTGCCTTTTCAGGGGCTGGGAAACACGTCTCCGGGCCTC
>DATABT010000853.1:0-3001 GCA_036259455.1 Longimicrobium sp.
GCGCATCCGGGGGCGGAGGGCGGCAACGGCGGCGGGCCACGAGCGTGGGTGATTGGATTTCTCAGTCGGCGCAACAGGATCCTGCATGGGCAAAGTCCCCGCGGCGCCTCCTTCGAAATGACAGTTCACGGCGCGTGGACCTCGCGTTACAACCAAATCCGCGATGAGCCCAAATTTCTGTACAGAACGGAGCAAAACAATTCAACGCAGAGTGCGCAGAGTAGAAGTAGAAAAGAGAGTTCGCAGAGGAGAATCACGTCCTTCTCTGCGAACTCCTTTCTTTTCTCTGCGTACTCTGCGTTGAATTGCCACGCCCGGACTGCACAGCGGATTCGGAGAAATGGTCTGAGATTCTCGTTTCTGAGCTATGCCGCTTCGGCGGCGCCGGGGGAGAGATCGAGCTCCATCTCGAACTCGGGCGAGTAGAGCGTGCTGGTGCGAAAGCGGTAGCCGGCCTTCTGGTAGCTGCGCACCGCCGCGCGGTTGTGCGGCTCCACCGAGAGCCACAGACGCTCCAGGTCCAGCGTGCGCGCCAGCTCGGCGGAAAGGCGGTTCACCTGCGTGCCCATGCCGCGGCCGCGCACGCTCTGGTCCAGAAAGATGGCGTACTCGCGCACGCCGTCCCTGCCCGTGGGCATCAGCATGGCGTGGCCCACCAGGCGGCCGTCCACCTCCACGATCAGGTGGTCGCCGCCGGCCAGCACGCCGCCCAGCCAGCGCGCCACCCGCGCGGGCCCCTCGGGCGGCAGCCCCTGGGCCGCGCGCTTGGGCTCGAACGCGTCGTAGAACGCGTCCAGCGCCGCGCGGTCCTCGGGCCGGTAGCGTCTGACGGTGAACATGCCTCCCTCCTGGTCGCGGAGGGTCACGGGGAACGCCAGTCCCTTCACGGGCATGGCGGGCGGAATGGGGGGATCCACGGTCATTCTTCCTCAGAATCCCAGGCCCCAGCCTCGGATCAGCGGCAGCGCCTGCCGCCGCAGCGATTCCAGCGTGCGCCGGTTGGTCGCCTCGATCTCGTCGCGGCGGGGCACCGGCCTGTGGTCCTCTTCGTCGTCGCGCACGCGCGGCGGCAGCATCACGGGCGCCTCGCCCTGCCAGCGGTCCAGCCATGCGTGCGGAATGCGGTTGGGGATCTCCTGCCCGCTCAGCACCCCCCACACCAGCGTCCACGCGCGCGGCACCACCCGCCAGACCGCGTATCCCCCGCCCCCCGTGGCCACCACGCGCCCGCCGCACACCCGGTCCGCCGCCTCGCAGACGATGCGCGTCGTCTCCTCGTACAGCTTGGTGGAGGCGCGCAGGTGCGTCAGCGGATCGAGCGAGTGGCCGTCGCACCCGGACTGCAGGACCACCACGTCCGGCCGGTACGCCTCCATCACCTCTGGGATGAGCTTGCGGTGGATGTCGATCCACGACCCGTCCTCGGTGAACGGCTCCAGCGGCACGTTCAGCGAGTAGCCGTACCCGTCCCCCTCGCCCAGCTCGTCCACGAACCCCGTGCCGGGGAACAGGTAGCGCCCGGACTCGTGCAGCGAGAGGGTCAGCACGTCGGGGTCCTCGTAGAAGATCCCCTGCACGCCGTCGCCGTGGTGGGCGTCGTAGTCGATGTACATCACCTTGCCGCCGTGCTCGCGCCGGATCCACGCGATGGCGGCGGCCAGGTCGCTGTACACGCAGAACCCCGAGGCGCGGTCGCGGTGGGCGTGATGCAGCCCGCCGCAGATGCTGAACGCCCGCGTCACCTCGCCGCTCATCACCAGCTCCGCCGCGCGGATGGTCGCGCCGCTGACCAGGGCGGTGACGTCGTGCATCCCCGGAAAGACGGGCGTGTCGTCCGTGCCCAGACCCCAGCGGTGCGCGCCTGCCTTCTCCGTCCCCGCGCTGAAGCGTTTGACCGCGTCCACGTACTCGCGGGAGTGGACGGACAGCAGCTCCTGCTCGGTGGCCATCCGTGGCGCCACCATCCGCGCCATGTCGTCGTCCAGCAGCCCCAGGGCCTGGATGAGGGAGACGGTCAGCTCCAGCCGCTTGGGGTTGAACGGGTGGTCGGGACGGAACTGGTAGGCGGTGACGGCGGGGTCCCAGACCAGCGCGCTGCGCACGCGGCTCACGCCGGGCCCTCCTGCCGCAGGTCGGATTCCAGCGAGGGCCACCCCACCTCGAACCCCGCCGCCTCCAGCGAGCCGATCACCTCGCGCGGGTCGATGGTCTGCACGTGGACGATGGCCACGCGCCGCTCTCCCGGCTTGCCAGGCGGCACCATCAGCGAGCAGACGTTTACGCCCCGCTCTTCGCCGATGAGGCGCATGGCCCGGGCGAGCTCCCCCGCGCGGTCCGCCAGCGCGATCTCCAGCCGCGACGACGCGTTGGCGGGCCCCAGGATCTCCACGAACGCGTCCAGCACGTCGCTCTCGGAAAGGATGCCGAGGACGCGGCCGTGCGCGTCGATCACCGGCAGCGCGCCGATGCGGCGGCGGCGCATGAGCTTGGCCGCGTCTTCCACCGTGTCCAGCGGGCCGATGCTGTCCACGTCGCGCTTCATCACCGCCGAAATGGGGGTGCGCTCCAGGAACGCCACCCGCTCCGCGTCGGGCTCGGAAAGGGGCGACGGCATGGCCAGCCGCACGTCGCGGTCCGAAACGATCCCCACCAGCACCCCCTCGTCCACCACGGGAACGTGGCGGATGCGGCGCTCGCGCGTGAGCCGCAGGGCGTCGGCGAGCGAATGGCGGGGCGAAACCACGACGGGGTCGCGGGTCATCCGCTTTTTGACCAGCATGTTGTCCTGGGAAATCCGGACGCGGGCGCGGCGGGCCGTCCGCAACGGGACGGCGCGCCCGCGGAAGCTTTCAAGGAGTCAGAGGTCGATCTTCTGTCCCGGCCGCATTCCGGCAAAGCCGGCCCGGGTGCAGACGAGCGAGACGGCGCCGGAGAGTGGGAGGAGCCGGGATTCCTGCTGCTGGGCGACGTTCGCCCCCTGCTGGTGGAGCTGGGCCTCGTC
>DATABT010000854.1:0-5708 GCA_036259455.1 Longimicrobium sp.
CCCGGACCTGCAGGGGCTGCGGCGGTGGATGCTGATGACGAAGGATGCGCACGGCCTGTACGCGCAGTTCGGCTTCACGGCGCTGGCGCACCCCGACCGGATGATGGAGCGCGCGAGTCCTGGTGTCCATGCACGCCCGGCTGACGCTCCGTCGTCGGCCTGACCTGCGCGCCGCCGTACTCCCCGCCCACCTGCCGGACATTGCGCCGCGGCGGGTTCGGGGGGCGAATGGAGAAGGAAAGATGCACGATGGGACGTCGTTCCAATGCCGGTTCGAGGTGCGCTGGTCCGACCTGGACGGCAACCGGCACGTGCGGAACACGGTGTTCAGCGAGTACGCCACGCACGCGCGCTTTCGACTGCTTGGCTCACACGGGTTCGGGCAGGCGCGGCTGGAGGCGCTGCGTTTTGGACCGGTGATGATGCGCGAGGAGATCCGCTACAAGCGCGAGGTGCGGTTCGGTGACGAGGTGGTGGTGACGGTGCGCTGCGCCGGCCTGTCGCCGGACGTGTCGCACTGGCGGGTGCACCAGGACGTGCTGCGCCCGGACGGACGCGAGGCCGCGGTGCTCGCCATTCAGGGCGGGTGGCTGGACCTGGATACCCGCAAGCTGATCGCCCCGCCCGCCGAGCTCGCCGCGGTGCTCCAGGCCCTGCCCCGCACGCCGGATTACGAGGATCTCCCGTCCCTGCTCCGCCGGCGCGGGTAGCGAGAGAACGCGCGCGGAGGAGAAAAGAGGAGGACGCGAAGCCTGCCTGCTCCGCGTCCTCTCGAACCGAATGGGCCTCACGCAGAGACGCGGAGACGCAGAGCGAGGGCGCCGGTCTTGTCTTTCCGTGTCTCCGCGTCTCCGCGTGAGGGATGCGGGACCGAAACCCTCCGTTCAGAAGACGAGCGGAAGCTCTCGCGGACCGCCAGCGCAGCGCGTCGGGCCGCACGGCCAGGCGCAGGTTGGGCGCGCGCTCCACCAGCGCCGCGATGACGAGCTGCGTCTCCAGCCCCAACGACGTGCGGTGCACCGGCGCCTCCGCCCGCTGCGCGCGCAGGTGGGATGCGGGTTCCCGTTGAAGCGCGGCTCGGCGATATTCAACGGCGGGATCGTGAGCATGATGGTGGATGGATGAGGGGGCTGAGCTCACCGGAACTTAGGACCCTGCGCCGAATCGCCCAAAGTGGGAAGATTGTCCTGTGGGTACTTCCCGCGGGTCGGGATTTCCATTATCCTGTACATCTCCCTCCGCTGTTCCCCCGCACTGCAGCACCGTAATGACTACCATCATCCTGATTGTGCTCCTCGCCGCCACCGTTGGGATACTGGTGTTTCTGGCGATGCGACTTCGCGACGCAGAGACCCGGCGCACCGAACTCGAGAACCGTTTCCGCGGCGTCGTTGACGTGGAGCGCGAGAAGGACCGCATCATCGCCGAAACCGAATCCGAGCGGACGCGCATTCGCGCCGAGGCGGCCGAGGCCAGCGCCCGGATCGTCGAGGAGGCGGAGCGCGATCGGGCCCACGTGCAGGCAGAGACGACCCGGCTGGCTGGCGAACGCGAGTCGATGCAGCGCGAGACGCAGGAAATTCAGACCGCGCTCAAGCTGTTGCGTGCCGAGCACGCGCTGCTGGACGAAGAAGCGAATCTCCGCTCGTTCGGGTACTACGAACCGCGGTGGGAACTGGAGAATTCCGAGCGTTACGCCGCAAGGCTCGACCAAGTTCGCGCTGCTCAGAAGGCGCTGCTCCAAGCCGGCGAGGCCGCCGTTTGCAGCGTTCCCTGGACGGTGAACGGGAGCAAGGTCGAAGGAAAGAAGATGACCACGCGCACGCTGAAGGTCCTTCTGCGGGCGTTCAACGGCGAGTGCGACGCCGCCATCGCGAAAGTTCGCTACAACAACTTTCACGTCATGGAAGCGCGCATCATCAAGGCGTTCGACGCCATCAACAAGCTTGGCGAGGTGCAGAGCTGCTCCATCACTCGCCGATACCGGGAACTCCGGCTGGACGAGCTTTCCCTGAGTCACGAATATCAGGAGAAGCTTCAGGAGGAGAAGGAGGAGCAGCGCCGCGTGCGCGAGCAGATGCGGGAAGAAGAGGTTGCCCAGCGGGAGCTGGAAAAGGCGCGGCTGGACGCGGAGAAGGAAGAGAAGCGGTATGAGACGGCGCTGGCCAAGGCGCGCGCGGAAGTCGCCGACGCGCAGGGAGAGAAGCAGACCAGGCTCCTGGGCCAGATTGAAGAGCTGCAGCGCCGGCTGGACGAGGCGCACGCCAACAAGGAGCGGGCGATCGCGCGGGCGCAGATGACCCGCTCGGGCCACGTGTACGTGATCTCCAACCTGGGTTCGTTCGGCGAGCACGTGTACAAGATCGGCATGACCCGCCGCCTGGACCCGCAGGACCGGATTCGCGAGCTGGGCGATGCTTCGGTTCCCTTCCAGTTCGACGTGCACGCCGTGATCTTCTCGGAAGATGCTCCGGGGCTGGAGAACGCGCTCCACCGGTTGTTCCGGAACCGGCGGATCAACTGGGTCAACGACCGCAAGGAGTTCTTTCACGTCACGCTGACTGAAATCGAAGCGGCCGTGCATCAGCATGACGCAAAAGTCGAGTTCCTTCACTTCCCCGAGGCGGAGGAATATCGCAAGACGCTGTCGATAATCCGCGAGGAGCACGAGCGGCAGCCCAGCCGCGAAACGGAGTTCTTCCTTCAGCGCGGCCTCAAGATCGTGGCAGAGGCGGATCTCCCGGTCGCGGCGGCGGCCTGACCCCGGCCCGGATCGTGGCCAACTGGTTGTGAGCCGTTGAGATGAAGCGCTAGGTTGTCCGCGCCCCCGGTAAGCGGGGTGCGGACAACTTCCATTTGGGCGTGGACGAAATCGATCAGCAGGAACCCACCGGCGCGCGGGCGGCGGAGTATTACGACGCGGCGTGGCTGGACGGCGTGGAGCTGCCGGGAACGGGCATCGTGGGGCTGATGCTGGGCGACCAGCTCCATCCGCCCATGGTGGACGACGCCGGCGTCTGGGGCGATGGCGCGCGCTGGGTGGAGGGCGCCCGCGAGTGCACCCGCCGCCTGGCGCGGATGGCGGAGATCGGCCCGGCGGACACCATGCTGGACGTGGGGTGCGGCGTGGGCGGCGCGGTGCGGCAGGTGTCCGCGGAGTCCGGATGCCGCGCGGCGGGGCTGAACGTGAGCGCGCTGCAGCTGCGGACGGCGCGGTCGCTGGGCGGGCCGGCGGGGCGCATCGGCTACCTGCGCGGGGACGCGCAGCGCATTCCCGCGCGCGACGGGGCGTTCACCTGCGCGTGGACGTTCAACATGTTCTACCACGTCCCCGACAAGCACCTGGCGCTGCGGGAGATGCACCGCGTCGTCGCGCCCGGCGGCCGCCTGGCGTTCGACGACTGGGTGCTGACGGACGCCGCGGACGACACTGACCGCGCGGAACTGCGCCACCACTGGAGCAGCCCCGACTGGATGACGGACGGCGAGCTGCTGGACGCCATCCGCCGCGCCGGCTTCACCCCGCGGGGCGAGCCGGCGGACTGGACGCACGTGGGCGCCGGGGTGATGCGGCGCCTGTTCGCGACCACCTACGACCGCGACGTGGCGCCGCGCATCCACGCGCTGGACGCCACCTGGGGACGGCGGATGGCGGACGACTTCAAGGCCGCCATCCAGCACACCATCGACCTCTACGCGTCGGGGCGGCTGCGCTACCTGCAGCTGGTGGCCGACCGGCGCTGATCGGAATCCATGCCGAAGAAGTCCAAGCTGTACACGCGCCTCGGCGACCGGGGCGAAACGTCGCTCTTCGGCGGCGAGCGCGTGCCCAAGGACCACCTGCGCGTGGAGGCCTACGGGCAGCTGGACCATCTCTCCGCCACCATCGGCCTGCTCGTGGTTGCGCTGGACGAGGGGGAAATGCGCGACGAGCTGCGGCAGGTGCAGAACGCGCTGTTCGACCTGGGCGCGGAGCTGGCCACCCCGCCGGGGAGCCGGCTGGAGTACAAGCTGCCCCGCTCCATCGAGGAGGAGGACTGGCGCCGCCTGGAGCGCCTGCTGGACGAGTACGACGCGCAGGTGCCGCCGCTGCGCACCTTCATCCTTCCCGGCGGGCACGAGACGGCGGCGCGCGCGCACCTGGCCCGCACCACCTGCCGCGCCGCCGAACGCGCCGCGGTGCGCCTGGCGCACGAAGAAGAGGTGCGCGCCGACGTGCTCACCTACCTCAACCGCCTGTCCGACTTCCTGTTCGTCTGCGCGCGCCTGCTCAACCACCGGGCCGGCGTCGAAGAGGTGAGCTGGCAGCTGCGCCCGCGCGAAACCGCTCCGTAGATTCACGGCAAAAGCATTCAACGCGGAGCAGCAGAGGGGCAGAGGAGCAGAGAACGACGGTTTCTCTGCTGCTCTGTCTCTCTGCTGCTCTGCGTGAGTGCTTTTCAGGGATTCTCGCGCACACCCCGGAATCATTCGAGCGCACCCGGGCCGGCCCTGTCGCGCGTCGTGGAATGAAGGGGAAAGCCCTACGAATCCGGCCGCGGGGCGTGCGGGATACCGGCACGGGAGATCGGGAGATGCCGCGCGCCACGTTGGGTGTTTTACCTCATACGCGGCAGAGCTGTGGGGCGTATTCTGTCAGCAGGAAGCAGGACGTTGTTGTTTCCTCACTGACAGGAAGCTCTACCCATGCGTGCCCGCACTCCCCGGCCTTTTGGCCTGATCGCCTGGCCCTTTCGCAGCCCCGTCACCTCGCCCCTGTGGCTGGTGCTGCGCATCTACCTCGCCTCCATCTGGATGCAGTTCGGCCTGGCCAAGCTGCGCGGCGGTTGGCTGCGCGGCGACGCGCTGGAGTCGCTGCTGAAGGCCGTCGCCGAGGGGCAGACGCCGGCGCCGTTCCCCTTCTACGGCCGCGTGGCGGAGATCCTGGTGGCCACGGGGATGGATGCCGTGCTGTGCATCCTCATCCCGATCGCCGAGGTGGCGGTGGCGACGGCGTTCCTCACCGGCGTGATGCTGGTGCCCGCGGCCATCATCGCCATCCTGCTCAACACCAACCTGATCCTGGCGGGCGTGGCGTCCATCCACTTCGACGGACGGATCATCGCGCTGCAACTGCTTCTGCTGGGAGCGTGGCGCGTGGCGGGGTACCTGGGGCTGGGAACGCGCGCGTGGTGGCGCGGCTGGCGCCAGCGTCACGGCGGCCCCCTCCCCGGCGCGACGTGATTGCCCTTTCCGCCTTCGCCGCGTGGAGCGGAGGCGGGATGGACCGTACGCACGATCGAGCCCCGCCCGGCACCCCCGCCGGGTGGGGCTTTCCAATGTCGCTTGGGATCGTGTGCAGTCGTGAAAAGGGTTTGTCACGGGCAGTCCGACCCATCGGCGATGGGTGCACGAGGGCGCGGTCGTGGCGCCCTCATCGTTTGCTCAGGTGTGCTGAATCATCGCCTGTTCACGTTGATCGTCCCGATGATCCCGTGCAAATCCGAAGCTGTTGCCGAGCCGTGAGTTGCCGTCGATGAACACAATCTATCAGTGAATGTATGTCTTGAAAGGTATGAGTTATGCATCCGATGCACGGCGCGAGAGGCGCGAGAGGAGAGGGACCTGCCGTAAATCCCCCAACCATTCAGGAGGGGCCATGAAGAAGATCACGAACCTGCTCTCTCTGCTGTTCCTGCTGGCCGGCATGGCGGTGGCCGGGCCCGCCG
>DATABT010000855.1:0-3319 GCA_036259455.1 Longimicrobium sp.
CCGGCCCCTCCCCGCTCGTTCCCCGCGGAGAGGGGAGAATTCGGCCGCGCGCCAGAAGCCTCGGCCCGCGTCATCTCCCCGTGCGGTTTACGACGGAGAGGCGGGGGGAGGGGCCCCGTCGGACGCGAGTTCGATGCCTGACGGACCGCCCCGGACGCGTTGCGTGGAGCGAGCGAAAGGCCGTACGGGGAAAAGGGCCCGCGCCTACGGGCCGTTCTCCGCGGGGAGCCGCACCACGAACGCGCTCCCCCGCCCCGGCTCGCTGAACGCCTGGATCTCTCCGCCCAGCACGCGCACCAGCTGGCGGACGATCCCCAGCCCCAGCCCCGTCCCGGGCGGGCGGCCCGCCTGCGGCCGCGCGACCTGCCAGAACGGCTCCCAGATTCGCTCCAGGTCCCCGGGCGCGATCCCCTCCCCGGTGTCGCGCACCTCCATTCGCACCCCGTCGGGCTGTGCCTCCACGGAGAGCCGCACCTCTCCACGCTGGGTGAACTTGACGGCGTTGCCCAGAAGGTTGAAGAGCACCTGCCGCACCTTGTTGGCGTCCGTCTCCAGCACCGGGCCGTCCGCCGGCACGTCCACCTCCAGTCGCAGCCCCTTCTGCTGCGCCAGCGGCTGGACGAGGTCCGCCGTGTCGCGTGCCAGCGCGCCCAGGTCCACCGGCTCCGCCCGCGCCCGCTCGCGGTCGGAGTCCAGCCGGGAGAGGGTGAGCACCTGCTCGATGAGCTCCGCCAGGTGCCGCGCCGCGCCCAGGATGCGCTCCGCGTGCAGGTGCGGCGTGCCGGTGATGGGCTCCGGGATCCCCGCCACCAGCAGGTCGGCAAAGGCGACGATGGCCGTCAGCGGCGTGCGGAACTCGTGCGACATGGCCGCCAGGAACTCCGACTTGGCCTCGCTCGCCCGCCGCGCCTCGCGGTGGAGACGGGCGTTCTCGATGGCCAGCGCGGCGCGCTCCGCCAGCTTGCGCGCCAGCCACAGGTCGTCGGGCGTGTACTTGCCCGCGTCGCTCCACCCCAGGCTCAGCGCGCCCAGCGTGCGCTCGCGCACGCGGAGGGGGACGACCAGGAGCGAGCGCGGCGCAAGGTCCGCCTCGGTCCACTCCGTCTCGCCCACGCCGGCCAGCGGGGCCGCGTCGCCGCCGGACACGCGGGGGATGAGTTCCGCCTCTCCCGTGCGCAGCACGCGCGCCACGGGGCGCACGAGCGAGTGCACGTCGAAGGGGCGGCCCTCCACCAGCGTGCGCAGTGCCTGCTCGCGCGCCGGGTCCACGTGCGCGATCCCCAGCCGCCGCACGCGCCCGTCGTCCTCCACCACGTAGGCGATGCACGAGTCGGCGATGCGGGGGACGGCCAGCCGCGCCACGGTCGCCAGCGTGGCCTCGTAGTCCAGCGACGCGGCCAGGATCTCCCCCGCCTCGGCCAGAAATGCGTTGCGGCGCTCGGCCGCCTGCGCCTGCTCGCGCGCGGACTGCTCCTCCCACAGGCGCGCGGCCGACCCGCCGCCCGTGCGGGGGGTGGCGCGGTCACGCAGCATCCACCGCACCCCGATCACCACTCCCTCGTCCTCCACGGCCGCGGCGGTGACGGCGGCGTGCGCGTGCGAGCCCCGGCGGGACTGGAAGCGCATCTCCCACTCGGGAAGGCTCTCCCCGCGCCGCAGCGCGTCCAGCCGCCGCTGCAGCAGCGGCCGCCCCGCGGGGGGAACGAAGTCGAAGAGCGGTGCGCCCTGCAGCCTGTCCTCGTCCTCGCCCAGAAGCGTGCAGGCGGCGAGGTTGGCCTGGTGAATGACGCCGCCGGCGTCGGTGACCAGGTACGCGTCCGGGGCCAGGCGAAAGAGCTCGGCCACCTGCTCTCGTTCCGCCTCCAGCCGGCGGCGGGTGCTCTCCAGCAGCTCGCGCTGGATCTGCACCTCGTCCAGCGCGCGGTGCAGCTCCGCCAGCGTGGCGGCCGCCCGCGCGTCGGCGGGAACGGCGGACGCGAGCTGCTCCACGCGGCGCCGCACCCGCTCCGGGTCGAACGCGTCGTCGTCGGTCAGGGACTGCGGATGGGGGTCGCGGCGCAACGTGCGATCCGGAGAAACGAAAGACGCGAACCGGGTCTGCGGGACGCTCGGTTCGATGGAATAATCCTGGACAAGGATTCGATGGCCGCCGTGGATTCCGCGCGGCCCTGCGGGGGATGCGAGCGATGTGCCACGCGGGGAAAGAAGGGGACAGGGGACGGGGAGCCGAGATCCGCCCCGGTCCCCTGTCCCCAGCAACCTGTCCCCTTCCGATCAGGCCCGCACGCGAACGGTCACGGGCCTCGTCAGCGTCACCTCGCGCGACCGCGTGGGGTTGTCGACCGTTTCCTGGTACCACGTCTGCGGCCGGTCGGCGCCGCCATTGATCATCAGGATGCGCGCCAGCTCCACCGCGTCGATGTTGCGCATGCGGATGCAGCCGTGCGACCGGGCGCTGCCCAGCGAGCTGGTGAGGCCGGTGCCGTGGATGTAGTAGTCCGGTTCGCGGAAGAACATCTTCACGCGCCCCATGGGGTTGCCGGGCGAGCCGGGCGCCTCGGGCTGCTTGTCACGGGCCCACGCGCTGGGGGGCGGCGTCCACGACGGGTTCCAGATCATCCGCCGGATGGTGAACTGCCCGGCCGGCGTGTCGTACCCCTCCTCGCCCACCGACACCATGTACTCGCGCACCAGCTGGTTGCCGCTGGTGACGTACAACCGGCGGTCCGACAGGTCCACCGTGACCACCAGGTTCTCCATCCGGCGCACGGGGGTACGGATCGCCGCGTCGATGGAGCCCAGGATGAGCCCCGTGTCGCGCGGCGCGGTGTGCTGCGGCCGCTGCGCCTGCGCCACCTCCGGCGCCGCCACCAGCAGCGCCGCCACCATCACGAACCATTTGTTCCGCATCAGTACCTCTTCCGTTTTGCAACCGGTTGCGTTCAAACCGCTTACCCGTGGAGATGGCCAGGATCGTGCCAGGGGGCCTCCGCGCGGGGCGCAGGATTGTTAATTGACGACGAAGAGGGCCCCTCCGTCAACCTTTATCTTCCGACCGTCGTTCGGCTTGCCGTGCCTGCCACGGATTGATGAAGCAGTCACACGACAGCCGCTACATCCCTCCCGATCCGAGCCCCGTCCCCGGCCACGAGAACGCATGGGCGCCACCGTCTGGATGTACTTCACCGGAGTACGACGAGGACCCGGACCCACGCTGGCATCCGTCAACTTTCCGGTCTACGAGAGCGACCGCCCCACCCACCTCGGCTGCATCGGCGTCCGGGAAACCAAGGGCGGTAGCCGAAACTCCGCACGACCG
>DATABT010000856.1:0-22137 GCA_036259455.1 Longimicrobium sp.
CGCCGGCCTGCGTCTGGTGCACGACGCGCAGTCCAAATCCAGCCCGGACTCCGGCGTCGCCCACTGGCGGCGACCTCTCCCCTGACCCCTCTCCGCCTCGTTCCCCGCGGAGAGGGGTCAGGGGAGAGGCCGCCGCCAGTGGGCGACGCCGGAGTCCGGGCTGGACCTGGACTGCGCGTCGTGCACCAGACGCAGGCCGGCGCGCTCGAGGGCGGCGAAGAGGGGG
Organism: Longimicrobium sp.; assembly: GCA_036259455.1. Taxonomy (GTDB): domain Bacteria; phylum Gemmatimonadota; class Gemmatimonadetes; order Longimicrobiales; family Longimicrobiaceae; genus Longimicrobium. The sequence goes on from DATABT010000856.1 coordinate 227, forward strand.
GCGCGGGGGGCGTTGGGATGGTACTCCATCTGCCATGCGTCCACGGTGGACAGCACCTCGCCCGGCAGGTGGGGGAGGACCTCGTGCTCGGCGCCTTCGATGTCCATCTTCACCAGGTCGATGCGCGCCACGCCCGCGGCGGTCCGCACGCGCTGGAGCAGATCCGCGAGGGTGACGGCCCGCACCGGGACGGACGCGGGCGGCGGCGCATCCACCGCGGAGGGGTGAATACCGCGCGAGGGGCCGGGGTGCGCGGGATCGGCATCCATCCACCGCGTCCCGCGCTCGCCGGCCACGGCCAGCTGCCAGGTGGTGACGCGCCCGGCCAGTCCGCCCGCGGCCAGGTGGCGCGCCAGCCGCGGGTGCTCCTGCGGATGCGGCTCGACGGAGAAGATGCGGGCCCCCGGCGCGCGCTCCGCCGCTAAGAGCGTGAAGGCGCCCCAGTTGGCGCCGACGTCCACGATGCAGCGCGCGTCCGGCGGTACCGCGTATTCCTCGCGGCAGAAGACGACCCACGCGGTGGCGGCGTCGTGCCAGCTCTCGATGCGCACGGACGTTCCGCGGCGGGCGCGCAGGGTGAACGGATACGCGGGCTCCGCCGCGCGCAGGTACGCGCGGACGAGCGTGGCGCCGTTGGCAAAGCGGGTGAGCGCGCGCGCCACCTCACTCGCGCGGCCGGGGTGGGCCGCGGCACGGGCCCAGCGTGGAATCATCCGTCGTCCGTCCATCCGGTGGTGGGTGGCGATTATCTTACACGCGCAAACGACCGGCGGCGAGGGCGGGAAGTGAACGGGTGAACGGGAGCAGGGGAGTGAGCGCAGCCGGGATCGAGCTGTCCGTCGTCATCGCCACGCACGACAACCTGCCCGTGCTGCGGCAGGCGCTGGAGTCGTGGCGCAGGTTCGCCGCGAAGCAACCGGTGGAGCTGATCGTGGTGGAGGACGGCTGCACGGACGGCACGGCGGAATACCTCGCGGAGCTGACCGCGCGCGGATGGGACGGCCCGCCGCTGCGCGCCGTGCACGAGGACGACGCGCACGAGCTCGTCTGCACCAACCGCGGCTTTCGCGAGGCCCGCGGCTCGCTCGTCCTCAGCTGGCACGACGACATGTTCGTCCGCGCGCGCTGGTTCGTCCCCGAGCTGCTGGCCACCTTTCGCGCGTACGACGACATCGGGATGATGAGCCTGAGCCGCGGCCTCCTGTACCATCCCGTCGAAGCCCCCATCCGCACCTGGGACGACACGGTGGACTGGCGGCGGATGGAATCCACCCTTGGCCCGGCGCCGTTCAACTGGGCGCGCATCCAGGAGGTGGACGGCGTGATGCGGCCGTGGATCGTCCGCACGGCGTGCATCGACCGCGTGGGGCCGCTGGACGAGGCGTTCCGCCCGACGGAGTGGGACGAATCCGACCTCGCGTACCGCATCCGCCAGGCGGGGTGGAAGGTGGCCACGCACGGCTACGAGCGCGACGGCGCCTACGTGCACCAGCTCAGCACCACCTACGCGCGCACCCCTTCGCAGCGGCGAATGGACATCGGCCTCCGGAACGGTCTGCTCTTCTATTCACGGTGGAGGGACGCCATCCGCGCGGAGGATTCGCGCGTGCGCAGGACGTGGCCGCGCCGCGCGTCCCCGGCGGGGTGGATGGCGACGGCGCGGCAGGCGGCGCGCTTCGCGATGGGCAGGCGGGACGCCGCGTGAGCCGTACGCGCCGGGCGTGGATCGCCGCGGGCTTCGGCTACCTGCAGTTCGGGCTGGCGCTGGCGTCCGGCATCCTGGTCGTCCCCTTCGTGCTGCGGAGCGTGGGGAGCGAGGCGTACGGCGTGTGGCTGGGCTTCGGCGAGCTGGTGGCGTACAGCGCCATGGCGGACCTGGGCGTGCTGGGCGTGCTCCCCTGGCTCATCGCGGAGGCGGACGGCCGCCGGGACCGCGACGAGATGCGCCGCCTGGTGAGCGCCGGCGTGGTCGCGGCCACGCTGGCGGCCGTCGCCTTCGCCGGGATCGCGCTGGGGCTGCTCGCGGTGGCGCCGGGGATCACGGGTGTCTCCGCCGCGCAGCACGCGGAGGTGATCGGGCCGCTGATGGTGCTGGTCGCGGGGATGGCGGCGGCGTACCCGGTGCGCGTCTTTCACGCGCTGCTCATCGGGCTGCAGGACGTGACCTTCGCCGGGCGCCTGGGGCTCGCGCAGACGGCGCTGAACGTGGCGCTCATCCTGGGCCTGCTGGCGGCGGGGCAGGGGCTGTACGCCCTTGCCGCCGCGGCGACGGTGCCCACGCTGTTCGTCGCCACGGCCAGCCTGCTGCGCGCGCGGCGGATCGCGCCGGAGCTGCTGCGCGGCTGGCGCTGGCCGTCCGCCGGGCTGCTGCGGACGGTGACGGCGCAGGGGATCGGCGGATGGGTGGCGGGGCTGGGATGGCGGATGATCTCGGCCACGAGCAACCTGGTGATCCTGGCCATCGCGGGGCCCGTGGCTGCGGTGACCTACGCGTTGACGGCGCGCCTTGCGGACGTGATGATGCAGATGAGCTGGCAGGTGCCGGACGCCGGACTCGTGGGCCTCGCCCAGCTCAAGGGCGAGGGCCGGGCCCAGCGCGCGCGGGAGATCGTGATCTCCATCCTGCGCCTGACGCTGATCGGCGCGGGGGCGGTGGCGTGCGCGGTGCTCGCCTTCAACCCCAGCTTCGTCTCGCTCTGGGTGGGCCCCGACCGGTTCGCGGGGCTGACGGCCAACGCGCTCATCGCGCTGGGCGCCATCGCGCTGTCGCTGGCGCACGCGCTGGCGACGACGGCCTCCACGCTGGGCGCGCGGGTGCAGATCGGGGTCGCGTCCGTGGCGCAGGGCGTGGTGCACCTGGGCGCCGCCATCCTGCTCGGCCGCGCGTTCGGGCTCAAGGGCGTGGCCGCGGCGGCGGTGATCAGCACGGCGCTGGTCGCGTACCCGGCGGGCGCGTACTACCTGCGGCGGGTCACGGGGCTGGGGCAGGCGGAGCTGTGGCGCGGCGCGCTGGGGCCGTGGTCCACGCGCGCAGTCCTGCTGCTGCTCGTCGGCCTGGGGGTGGGAATCGGGGGGTGGCGTGCGTCCGTCTGGCCGCCGCTGCTGATCGCGCCCGTGCTCGGCCTTCTGTACATCTGGTGGATGCGCCCGCTGTACCAGGGCCTGCCGCTCCCCGCGCGCGTGCGCCCGATCCTCGCGCGGCTGCGGCTGGTGCCGGAGCAGGGCGGGGCGGGGGTGCCGCTGCCGTGAGGCGGGCCCTCTCCCCCGGCCGGCCGTTCGCTCGTTCTTCGCGGCGGCGGTCGCCCCCTCCCCCAACCCCGGGGGAGGGGTGGGGCCAGAGCGCCGTTCTCCCTCTCCCGCGCAGGTTGCGGGGAAGGGTCGGAAAGGGGGGCGCACGCGGAGCGCGACGCCGTACGACTGGCCCGGTGCACGAACCTCGCGGCCGCGCGGAGGAGACCCCGCGATGACGCGCGCCCTGTTCGCCAACTCCGGCATCCTGGGGCACGCGTCGGTCGCGCGGCTGTTCCGCGAGGTGGCGGAGCGCGACCCGTCCATCCAGGCCACGCACCTGGACCTGAGCGCGGAGCTGACGCCCGCCGAGCGCGTCGTCCGCCGGGTGATGTGCGCGGGCCCGGCGCCGGGCTCGTCCGCTGCGGCGTCGCTGGCGCTGCCGCGCTTGCGGCACGAGCTGCACGCGGGGGTGCTGGCCGCGCGGCGCATCCGGGCGCTGGAGCGGGAGGGAAAGTCGTTCGACGTCATCCACTTCCACACGCAGGCCACCGCGTACGCCAGCCTGGGCCGGATGAAGCGGACGCGCTCCGTCGTCTCCATCGACGTGACGCAGCGGCTGGCGAGCGGCGAGGCGCCGGCCGGCCTCGCGCGGCTGGACTACGCGCCCAACGCGGCGATGGACCGGCTCGTTTTCCGCACGGCCTCCGCGATCACCGCCACCTCGCGCTGGGCCGCGGACGACCTGCTGCGCGACCAGCCGGAACTGGCGGACCGCGTGCACGTGATGCCGTATCCCGTGCCGCTGCACGGCTTCGACGCGGCGTGGATCGACCAGCGCGCGGCACGGGGCCCGCAGCGGCCGGTGCGCGTGCTGTTCATCGGCGGAGACTGGGTGCGCAAGGGCGGGCCGGCGCTGCTGGAGGCGTGGCGCGCGGGGGACTTCGCGGAGCGCGCGTGCCTGGAGGTGGTGACGGACTTTCCCGGCGTGACGCCGCTGGACGCGGGCGAGCTGTCGGTGCACCGCGGCGTGCGCGCGTACACGCCTGCATGGTTCGCGCTGTGGCGCCGCGCGGACGTGTTCGCCATGCCCACGCGCGGCGAGGCGTTCGGCATGGTGTTCCAGGAGGCCGCGGCCGCCGGGCTCCCCGCCGTGGGCACGCGCATCAACGCCATCCCGGAAATCGTGCAGCACGGCGCCACCGGCCTCCTCGTTCCGCCCGACGACGTGCGCGCGCTGGCGGACGCCCTCCGCCGCCTGGTGGACGACGCGGCCCTGCGCGAGCGCATGGGACGTGCGGCGCGCGCCCGCATCGAGCAGATTGCATCCTTCGACCGCTACGCCGCGCGCCTGCACGCCCTGCTGCACGGCCCAGGCGCGTCGACCTGACCGCGCCCTCGCGCCCAGGACTCAGCGATCCAGTAGCGGTGTGCAACGGTCGAGGCGGCTTGCTGCGTTTGCGGCCATGGAACACCTTTGAGATAGCTCATACAGGGAGATCCGAATGACCGGGATCATTTTCGTGGCAAGGGAAGCGGATGAGGGCGGCTACATCGCGACTGCGCCTGGGGAGTCGATTGTGACGGAGGCGGATACGCTCTCCGAACTTGCGCCAGATGAGATGGTACGCGACGCAGGCCACTGTCATTTCGATGAAGGTGATGCACCCGGGATCATGCGCCTTCACTTTACACGTGAGGAAGTTCTGGTTGCATGAAGCTGCCGCGCGATTTCGATTCCCGACAGCTGGTAAAAGCGCTGACGTCGCGGCTGGGATATGAGCTCACGCGGTACCGTGCCAGCCCACAATCCCAATCAGGGGTGGAACGCTGGCGACCATTCTGGACCAGGTTTCCGGGCACTTTGACATGAGCCGCGAAGAACTTCTCAAGGTATTGTTCGATTAACTGAATCGCACTCGGATCTCTACCTGGCTGATCCTGACGAGCGCATCCACACCGCCCGGGGACACGCGTACCGCCGCCGCTCGCCGCCTCCGGCCGGCTGGTCCCGCCGGACGACGTGTGCGCGCTGGCGGACGCCCTCCGCCGCCTGGTGGACGACGCGGCCCTGCGCGAACGGATGGGACGTGCGGCGCGCGCCCGCATCGAGCAGATTGCATCCCCTGGATCGCTACGCCGCGTGGCTGCACGGCGTTTCTACCTGGTCCGCGGGCTCCACGCGTTCGCTTGTCGTTCCCCGCCGGCGCCCGGCAGGTGCCACGTGCGCGTGGCGTGCTCAACGACTCCACCGGCCGCGGCACCGACGGCCCGCGCACCCCGGACTTCACGATCCGGTAGGACGCTACCGCTGGTACGGCTTGGGCCAGCTTGAGGCCGGGCACCGCGCGGTAATGCTTGCGATTGAACGTGCAGAGAGTCGCGTCCTGTCCCACGGCCGTCGCTGCGATGAGTGCGTCGATCAGGCCGAGGCTGTGAGACAGGTGCAGCGTCGTAAAGTCGGAGAGTGCCCGGGTACAGTCCGTCTCCGTCGGCCAGAAAACAGGGAATCGCGCCACCTGCCTGTGCGCTTTCTGGACCTCGCGGCGGTCCCGCGCCGACTGAATGAGCTCCATCACCACGAATCCGGGCACAGCCAGTGGTTCCATCACACCGCGGAACCATGCGACGGCGGGCGGATGACCGCGCTGCACGTCGATGAGCACGTCCGTGTCGAGGAGGTACACGGGTCAGCCGTGAGAACGGTTCTGGTTTTGCTCGCGCAGTTCGCGCGCGTATGCGACGGGGTCGCCGATGTCCCGGCGGCTGCCGATGATCCCCTCGCGCTCCCAGTACTCGACCAGTTCGGTGCCGGTAACGGATGCTGTACCGCACGACGACGATGTGCGGCCATTCGCCAGCACGCGAAGCGCGTACTCATCCAGCGAGAGCCCCAGGCGCGCCGCCTCCCGGGAAAGCTCCCTTTCCAGGTTGCTGGGAAGATTCAGCGTGAGTGTCACGAAACCCTCTCCTGTATCGGTGGCTTCAACGCTGAACAATACTACCATCGCGGGCGATTGGCGCGCGACGGGTGCGAAACTCGTGCTCGCGCCTTGCCGGTGGCGTGCTCCGGGACCACCTTGCGGGAAACGCATCTGTTCGCGAAATCAGCCTTCACTGGCACCGCGTGACACAGGATCCCATCCACACCGCCCAGGGACACGCGTACCGCCGCCGCTCGCCGCTGGAGGCGGTGGGGGCGGCCGTGGCGCGGCTGCTGCCGGAGAGCGGCCCGCGCCGGTGGTTGCGCGCGCTCTACCACGGCGCGCTGAGCGGCGGGGGCGGCATCGCGTCCACGCTTCCTGACGGCGAGACGGTGCGGGTGTTGCCTGAGTACCGCTTCATCGGCTGGAATCCGGTGGAGTACGCCGCATTTCGCGCCGCCGCGCGGCCTGGCGGCGTGGCTCTGGACGTGGGCGCCAACGTGGGGGCGTACGCGCTGCTCTTCGGCGCGTGGATGCGGCCCGGCGGGCGGGTGTACGCCTTCGAGCCGTCGCCGCGCGCCTACGACGGGCTGCGGCGGCACGTGGAGCTGAACGGGCTGGCCGGCGTGGTGCGGCCCGTGCGGGCGGCGGTGAGTGACGCGGAGGGGACGGCGGCGCTGGCGGGGGCGGACCAGCAGGGCACCAGCCGCCTGGCACACCGGGACGACGGGGCGACGATGACGGTGGAGACGATGACGATCGACGGCTTCTGTGCACGGGAGGGGATCGTGCCCACGCTCATCAAGATCGACGTGGAGGGGTGGGAGCTGGAGGTCCTGCGCGGCGCACGCCAGACCATCGCCCGCGGCGGGGCCGATCTCGCGCTGTTCGTGGAGATGCACCCCACCGTGTGGCGCGAGCGCGGCCTCTCCGCGGACGACGTGCGCGCGGAGCTGGACGCGCAGGGGCTGCGCGCCGTCCCCCTGCGCGACGTGGCGGACCCGTGGGCGCTGGAGGGCGAGTGCCTGCGCCTGGAGCGCGGCGCATGAGCCCGCACTCCGGGCGCAACGCCACCGCGCAGGCCGGCTTTCCCAGGGGCCGCGTGGGATGGCTCATCGCCGCCATCATGCTGGCCATCCTCATCGCCGCCATCGTCCTGGTCCGCGGCGCGTGGGGGCCGCCCATCTCCCGCTGGGCCGCCGTGGCGCGGACGCTGGGGCTGCTGGTGGTGGCCGCCATCCCCGTCGCCGCGCTGGCGTTCGCGTGGAAGCGCATGCCGCGGTGGGGGCGCCGCGTGGCGCCCATGCCCATCGGCGTGCTCGCGCTCATGCTGGCGCTGCTGGCGTTCGCACAGGCCCGCATCTACAACGAGCGCGTGCGGATGGGGCGCGACCCCGCGGCCCTGGCCGCCGCTTCGATGGCGCGCGGCGACACCCTGTTCTGGGCGGTGGAGGACTCCCTGGGCAACCTTCTGGCGCCGCCGCTGGTGAACCGCTGCATCATCAACCGCTACGGCACCCGCATTACGCCGGGGACGGACGGGATGACGGTGAACGGCCGCCACGCCCGCTACCGCCGCCGCGCCACGGAACGCGCCACGGCGTACAACAACGTGGTGATCCAGCGGCTGCGCATCCCGCCGGAGGAGGTGAGCCGGATCGCGGACGGGTTCTGCCCCGACTGAGGCGGCCGGTGCGCATCCTCTTCGCCAACGACGGCGTGGGCGACGCGGGCGGGGTGCAGAACTACCTGGCCGCGGTGATGCCGGCGCTCGTGCAACGCGGGCACGAGGTCGCGCTCCTCCACCTCGATCCGCTGCGCGCGGACGCGCCCTCGCCCGCGCCGGCGGGGGCGCCGCACTTCGGGATGGCGGGGATGGGGATGGACGCCGCGGTCTTCGCCACGCTGGCGTGGGCGCCGGACGTAGCCTTCGCCCACAACATGCGCCCGCTGGAGGTGGACCGGAGGCTCTGCGCCGCGGTGCCGACGGTGAAGTTCATGCACGGCTACTTCGGAACCTGCGTCAGCGGGCAGAAGGCGCACCTCTTTCCCGCGCCGCAGCTCTGCCGCAAGCCGCTGGGCCCCGGCTGCATTCCCATCTACGCCACCCGGCGCTGCGGCCGCATGCGCCCCGGCTACGTGGCCGAGGGCTACCGCTGGGCGAACGAGCAGAACGCCCTGTTCGGCGAATACGCGTCCATCGTCACCGCCAGCCGCCACATGCGCGACGAGTACGTGCGCAACGGCGCCCCCGCGCACCGCGTGCATTCCATCCCCCTCTTTCCCACCATCTCCGGCGACCCGGTGGAGGCACCCGCCGAATTCCGCGTCCTCTTCCTGGGGCGGATGACGCCGGTCAAGGGCGGCGACGTGCTGATCCGCGCAGTGGCGGAAGCCTCCGCCCGCCTGGGCCGCTCCATCCCGCTGACGATGGCGGGCGATGGGCCGGTACGCGCGGCGTGGGAGCGTCTGGCGGCGCGGCTGAACGTCGACGCGGCCTTCGTGGGATGGGTGGATGACGACGGGCGCGCGGACCTCTTCCGCGCGGCGTCGCTTCTGGCGGTGCCGAGCGTGTGGCCGGAGCCGTTCGGCCTGGTGGGCCTGGAGGCGGGCGTGTTCGGCGTCCCCTCCGTCGCGTTCGACGTGGGCGGCGTGGGCGACTGGCTGGCGCGCGGCTTCAACGGCTGGCTGGTGCCGGGCGACACGCCGTCCGCGGGCAGGTTTGGAGACGCGATCGTGCACGCGGCGCGCAACCCGGACCTGCTGGCGCGAATGCGCGTCAACGCCCGCGCGATGGCGGAGCGCATGTCCCTCGCGGTGCACCTGGATGCGCTGGAGCGCGTCCTCGTCACCGCCGCCGCCCCGGCGACGGCGGGATGAGCGCGCCCGTCTGGCACCTGCTCAACGCCGATCGCGGCGGCGGTATCGCCGGATACTCCGAGTTGCTGGCCGCGGCGTTGCTGGATGCCGGTCGCGAAGTTCACTACTGGGTGCCAACCCCCTCTCTGGGACCGTACGCGCTGGCCCTCACCCGGCACGAGTTCGGAACGCTGAACATGGCATCCTTCCGGCGGATGGGTGAGACGCTGGACCGCTTTCCCGGCCCGCGGCGGCTGCTGGTGCAGTACGCGCCGCAGGCGTGGGGAATGCGCGGGATGAACGTCCCCTTCTGCCGCTGGCTCCTGGCGCGTCGCCGCGCCGGGGACGACGTGCGCGTGATGTTCCACGAGCCGTTCTTTCCCTTCGGATGGCAGCGGCCGCAGCGCACCCTGCTCGCCGCCGTGAATCGGTGGATGGCGCGCCTCCTCCTTCGCGCCTCCGCGCCTCGCGCGTACGTCTCCATCCGGGTGTGGGAAGACCTGTTGCGCCCCCTGGCGCCGCCCGATCTGGAGTTCATGACGCTGCCGATTCCATCCACCATCCCCTTCGTGGACGACCCGCTCTACGTGCGCCTGCGGCGGGACGAGATCACCGGCGCCACGGACCGCCCCGTCTTTGTCCACTTCGGCACCTACGGCGGGATGATTGCGCCGATGCTGACCGTCGCGCTCAAGGCGCTGATCGCGCGGCGGCCGGACGCGCGCATCGCGCTGCTGGGCACGGGCGGCCCCGGGTACGCGGAGCGGCTGCGCGCGGCGGACAGACGGTTCGCGGATGCGCTGTACGCGCCGGGCACGCTGGGAAGCGAGGACCTGTCGCTGCACCTGCAGGCGGCCGACGTCGCCCTCCAGCCCTATCCTGACGGTGCCGACACCCGCCGGACAACGCTGATGGCGTGCCTGGCGAACGGCGTCCCCACCGTTACCACGCGCGGCCGGTTCACGACGATGGACGTGATGCTTTCGGTCGCCGGACTTCCCGCCGCCAGCCAGCCGCAGAGTGTCGGCGACATCGCGGCGGACGTCCAGGCGCATCCGCAGAGCACAACGATCGCCGCCTTTCCCGACCTGCCGCTGCGGGAGGCGACACGCGCCGCTTATCAGCAGCACTTCGCCATCGGGCACACCGTGGCGCGCCTGCTGGCGGACGAGGGCGGGGGATGAGGATCCTGCTCGTGGGCGACTACCCGGCGGACCCGCGGCTGGGATCGGCCAAGGTCTGCTACAAGCTGCGCGAGGAGTTCGCCGCGCTGGGGCACCGCTGCGACCTGCTGATGGGCCCGGAGATCGCGGAGCGACCCACCAACTGGCGCGTGCGGCAGACGATTTCGCCCTGGCTGGCGGACCGCGCCATCCGCCGCGCCTTTCGCGAGCGCGGCCCGTACGACGTGGTGGACGTGGCCAGCGCGGAGGGGATGGTGTTCGCCGCGCGCCGCCGCGCCGGCTTTGCGCGCGAGCCCGTCATCATCTCCCGCTCGCACGGCCTGGAGCACCTCAACTACCGCCGCACGCTCGAGGACGCGGCCGACGGGCTGATCGACAAGCCGTGGACGCGGCGCGTCTACTATCCCGTCGTGCGCCTGCCGCAGGTGGCCGCCGCCGCGCGCCTGGCGGACGCGATGATCGTCCTGAATCCCGGCGACCAGCGCTTCACCGTGGACGCGGGATGGAAGCCGGCGGAGCGCGTGCACGTGGTTCCGCACGGCGTCAGCGCGCGGTTCCTGGATGATGCGCCGCCGCCGGACGCGCCGCGGGGCGGGGGAGTGCTCTTCTGCGGGTCGTGGGACAACGTGAAGGGCGCGCCGTACCTGGCCCGCGCCATGTCGCTGCTGGCCGCTTCGGGGGATGCGCCCCGCCTGACGGTCCTGGGCCCGGGCGTGCCGGAGGAGGCCGTCCTCGCCTCGTTCGACGAGACCGCGCGCCCGTTCGTCCGCGTGGTCCCCCGCGCGCCGGAGGACGAGGTGATGCGCCAGTACCGCGCGCACGACGTGCTGGTGGCGTGCAGCACGTACGAGGGGTTCGGGATGGTGATCGTCGAGGCGATGAGCCAGCGCCTGCCCGTGGTCGCCACCCCCGTCGGCTGCGCGCCCATGCTGATCCGCGACGGCGAGAACGGCGTCATCGTCCCCCCGCGCGACGCCGCCGCCCTCGCCGCCGCCCTCCGCCGCGTGATGGCGAACGCGGATGGCCGCCGCGCGATGGGGAACAGCGCCGCCGAAACCGTCCGCCCCCTCACATGGCGCGCCACCGCGGAGCGGACGCTGGAGGTGTACCGCCAGGCGGGCGCGCCGGATTGATGGATCACCACGAAACCGTTTGATTCCTGAGGGAGCGCCCTCGTGGACCTGATGGCGCACAATGCCCTGGGCGCGACCGAAGGATCTCCTCCGCGATCCCTGGGAGGCCGCGTTCACGCACGGGCGTCGCATAGCGGCATCGCGCCCGGCGCGAAGTTGAAACCGCTGCTGGAACTCCACGATGCAAGCCTGCGCGGACTGGCGGGGCGGCATTCTCTCGTGCCGCGGAGCCCACGTATTGCGGGCGGAATCCTTCGGTCGGCGCCCACCCTGTCATGACCTGGACGGCACAGTACGGGCGCCTCCCTGAATGGAAAGGGGTTCGGGCGAGGTCCGTCGCGGGGGCGTGGCACCTGCCCGGGCGAGTAGATTTCTCAGTCGGCGCCACAGGTCCGTGCACCGGCAGCGATCACGCGGCGCCTCCTTCGAAATGACAGCCGCCGCGCGAGCGGCTTTCATCCCACAGGGTGCGCGCATCGCCGAACGACTCAGGAAATCAAATGCTGGGTCTTGTTTTCGCAAGGCAAGAAACCCGGCCGCGTCGGGCTCGTATACGCATGCCGAACCCTTCCGGCTCCGCTGACCGGCTGCGGCAGACCTCTCAATCAGTTCGCCCCCTCTTGCGGGGGCGATGTACCCTCCACCCTCAGGCTAAAACCGCTTGGTCGGATCAAAGTTTCTGTAGCCCGAAACGTTCTCACAGAGGGCAGCGGCTATCCCATGCCCGGCTTCGAGACTGCCCACGGCACTCCCGGTGAACGTTCCACTGTACGCAAGCGCTGGCCACGAGAGCTTATTGGTCATTCCCGCTCCCCCGAAGAAAGTTGCGAAAACCGCAAGCACTGCTCCTTGGCCCCTCGCCGTGACGTCACGGTTTTGCACGATGCACGCATCGATCTCGCTCCAGAGGCGGATTTGCTGTGCCATGGCCGTTCCGTCCTCCCTGATCTGCTCGGGCGTTCGATTCGCGTGCCGATCCATAATGTCCTGTAGCCGCGCACCGCTGGCTCCACCGTATCCGTCAAAGTACATGTGCCACCCCATACTCATACCTGGATGGTCTACTGAAACGACCAGGGGCGGGAGCGTATACAACTTCTCGCAGTCGCCTTCCGGCGATAAGACCCCATCGGGGCATGCCGGGCTCAGCCCACTCGGGTCCCGCATGTTGATGGGATCGTTTGCCGCGTAGGCGTACGTGTTGATCCCGCCGGCGAGGCCGATCGGGTCCTCGGAGACGAACCGCGCCAGGTCCGGGTCGTACCAGCGGGCGCGTACGTAGTACAGGCCCGTCGCCTCATCCCGCTCGCGAGCCATGTACTGAAGCGGCTGCTTGACCCCTTCGGTCGTCGTCGAGCGAGCGCCGAAGGGCGTGTAGGAGTAGGAGTTGATGACCTGGCCCTGCGCGTTCATGAGCGCGGTGACGTGACCCGGCGTCTCGTTCACGTACCAGTAGGTCGCCCCGGTCCTCGGGTCGCCGAAGGTGACGCTGAGCGGCCGGTCGGTTCCACCCGTGTAGGTGTAGGTGCGCGCCGGGTACCCGTTCGCACTCAGCTCCATCAGCAGGTTCCCGTCGTGGTACAGGTACCGGGTGACGGTACCGGCGGCGTCCGTGCGGGTGACCCGCTGGCCCAGGCCGTTGTACCCGTACGTCACAGTCGAGCCGTTGATCGTGACGCTGGTGAGCTGCCCCAGGCTGTTCCAGGTGAGCGTCTGGTCGATTACCCCCGCCTTGAATTTCCGGACCAGGTTGCCCTCGTCGTCGTACGTCAGGTTGAAGCCGTCGAACAAGGCGTACCGGTTGCTGTTCCCGTACCGACTGGCGTTCCGGTCGGTACGGTTCCCCACGGCGTCGTACGTGTAGGTCTCCTTGTACAGCGTGTCGGTTACCGCCTGCTGCACGCAGCCGGGATCAGTGGACGGGTTGCACCACCACGGGTTGACGTAGCGCGTCTGCACGTTCGCGTACCCGGTGTACCGGCCCAGCGCGTCGTAGCGGTGCCGCACGGACTTGTCGCTTCCGGTCGGCGTACGCGCAGCGAGACGTCCGAATGCATCGTAGCTGTAGTCTGCGCCGAGCGTGTTGCTGAAGCCGCTGAACGTCCGCCGCATGGGACGGGCGTGCAGATCATAGGTGTGGGCGGCGGAGATCCCGCTGGGGTAGGTGATCTTCGCGAGGCGGAGTTGCGCGTCGTAGTCCAGACGCGTCTCGCGGCCGCCGAAGTCCCGGATCCGCTTGATCCCCCCGTCCAGATCCCACCCTTCCCACGACTCGTGCGTCCAGACCGGGGTACCCGAAGCCGACCGTGAGACCCTCAGCGCGCCGGGCAGCCACGTCTCGAGGTCGACGGTCTGCTGGGCGCGGTACGTGTTCGTCCCAAACGTAGCAGTCGTAACGGGGAGAAGCTGCTCGTATCCGTCAATGCCGAGGGCGATCGTACCGGTGGCGTTGGTTACCTCGATGCCCCGGTCACGCGGATCATGTTTGAACGTCGTCGTCAGACCATCCGCGGTGCGCCGGATCAGGCGGTCGCGCGCGTCGTACTCGAACGTGACCGTCTTGCCGCGACGGTCGGTTGCGCTGACCACCCGTCCTGAAGCGTCGTAGCGGCGGGTGCGGGACCTGCCATCGGGATGGATGTCGCGGATGGAGCGGCCCCACTCATCCAGTTCGGAGCGGTACGTCTTGTTCATGGGGTCCGTAATCGAGATCAGGTCAGGACCCTGGTACTCGAACCGAGTAACCCCTCCGCCCGCGTCGGTTGAGTGTGCCGGCCGGTTGTGGATGTCGAATGCGGTCGACTGGGCATTGGGGAATCCGACGGTTTGGACCCCACTCCGTAATCCGTAGTCGTTGTAGGAGAATCGCGTGGTCACCGACTGCAGCGCCTGGCCGACCAGCTTGGTTTCGGTGGTCGCGGCTGTGTTCAGCCAGCCGCTGGTCTGAAACTCGATCGTCGTCCTGCGGCCGTCCGGAAGCTGGATCCACTCTGTCCTGCCACGAGCGTCCACACCGTAGGTGGTGCGCCGGCTCAGCGAATCACCCTCAGCGCCCGTCCACGTGTACCTGAGCTCGCCCCGCGGACCGTACCGGTACCACGTGGTCGCGCCACCCTGCGTCACCTTCGTCGGCAAGCCAGAGTTGTCGGTGCCGTAGGTCGCGGCGAAGCTGGTCTTCCCGTTGCTCGTGACGCGCGTCACGTCGCCGGCCGCATTGTACTCGTACCCTGTGGTGATCGCCCCTGCCTGCATGTAGCGCGGCAGTCCCGTCGAGTAGTACGAGTTGGCCGCGAGCTGGCCCGCCGTAGAATAGACGTCCGTGGGGCTGCCGAACCCATCGACGCGGTAGTGGATCTGATCGTGCGGCGTTATGACCCATCCGAACGCGCTGTCTGGCATCAGCGCCTGACCCGGCGCGCTGGCGCTGTACCGCATGCGCTCCAGCACCGTTCCTTCCGGCAGCACGAATTGCGTCTGAACCCGGGTCTGCGCACCGCCGGGAACAAGGGTGACGGGGGGCATGGTGTGCGAGCCGAGGCGCCGGTCCGGTCGATACCAGTAGCGGTGCTCCCCCCCACGCGTATCCCTGTACGAGACAAGGACGTGGTTCGTTGAATACGCCGCCCCAGAAAATGCATTGAGGGCCTGACCAGGCAACGACACGGACACGAGCTGGCCGAGCTCGTTGTGCACCGGGTACATCGTTCGTGCGGTGTGATCGTCGATCGCCCGCAACAGCTGTTCGCCTGACTCGTGGTAGTAGAGCCGCGTAAGCCTGCCAGCCGGATCGACGATCGCCCAGACGAACATCTCTCCCCTCGAGTTCTGTCCCCAGCTTACAACGGTCCTGTTGCCGAAGCGGTCCTCCGTGCTGCCCATTCGCCCCTGCGCATCGAACGTGACCTTCGTGCCGTTGCGCCAGGTCCGCGTCCACGTGCCGGAGGGCAGGGCTTTCACGAGCGTGCTGAAGTCGCCATCGGGGCTCTGGTGGGTGCATTGCGTGGTCGAGCACCCCAGCCGCTTGAAGAATAGCGCGGTTCCATCTCCGCCCGTCAGGACCACGCCGTCCCCGTAGCGGCTGTCGCGGAGCCGCTGGACGCCGGCGATGGACCATCCGCGGCCGATAGGACTCCTCGATTCGTTGACGACCAGCAGGCGAACCAGCGTCCTCGTTTCCTGGACCGCTCCGTCGGGCCAGCGCGATCGCACGACGACCCAGTACTTGTAGTCGCCTGTGGGAAGGTGCTGCACGCTCCATAGCCCGGCCATGCGGTGCGTCCGCTCCGTGCCGCGCGCGACGAATGCCTCGGTCGCACCGCCTCCGTTGTGGAGCGGCACCTTGACGTTGTCCTCGAACCGCAGCACCTCGAGCGAGGTGTGCGCCGCGGGATCAGTCGAAAGGTCGGTCACGTCGACCTGAACCAGCATGTCCGGCACCACCTGCAGGCTGTGGTACACGAACGATACCGAGCGCTCGGTATCGAGACTGACGTAGGGAGCGGTTGAGAACGTCAGCGACGCGCTTCCGCGAGAGGCATCGTAACTGCCGGGGACGTCCACGATCGAGACGACGGGCGCCACACGCGCGGGCATCGGAGCCGGAGGGGTTGTCTGCGTCCGGGTGTAGCGGACTTTCGCGGATGCCTGCTGTTCACGGCTGTCCGTAACCAGGGCCTCCACCTCCAGAACACCGACACCCGACGGGTAGGTCACCCGGTACGTGGAGGTCGCCGATCCGGTGTTCGTTCCGACCGTGAAGCTCCACACGTCCAGCGGCGAGGCCCTCCGGTTTCCATCTTCGATGATGTAGATCTCGCGTCGGGCGTCGTGCACCCCCGCCGGCACGTGCCACGTGATCGTGACCTCGACATACGTTGCGCCCGTTGCGACAGCCCCGGAGACCGGGGTGATCACGATGTGCGGCCGCGCGTCGCATGTTTCGACCGCAGGATCGCAAAGCGACTGCGTGTGGCCGGGATTCGCCGCCAGCGAGAGAGCTGCCAGGGTGGCGAGCGCAACGCAGGTGACTCTGCCCAGGCTCCAGGGGCGCCGATGCGTCTGGCTGGGCGGCGGCTCCTGGTCCTGCACCAACCGGGTACGCTTTAGCCACCGTGGGGCACACCAGGTTCGCGATCGCATCGCCAGTCTCCGTGCATGGGTGAAGGACTCGCTGCCGAGCCGGGCTGGACTGCCTGCTCGCCGAGACGCCGAACCTTTGCGGAACGAGGCAAGGGTCGGGGTAGGGGGTTGATCGTCCACGTACGGTGCCAGGCGGTGGCGGTCACTACAAGCGCGGTGGGGTGCGTGGTTGGGAATCGGTGGCGAACTGAGCAAGGGTGCTGGTGGGGCGCGGTGAGCTCGCCCGTAGCCACGGCAGCGGCGCCACGCGCGGGTGGAGCCGCAGGAGAGCCTCGCCGGGTGCCGAAGCGAGTACTCCTCGCCGGCGTTCTGCCTCTTTGCCATGCTGGCCCGGCAGTGCAACCTGGACGTCCCCGTGGACCCCGCGTGCCGGCGATGTCACCCCAGCAGGGCGCCCGCCCGTCGCAGAAGGGTTGGGAACACCCGCCAGGAGGTTCATTGTTCGAACCGCAGAGCCGACCTCCCAGAGGTGGTCTATTCGCGCCGGCCGCCAGTCCCCTCGGACACGCGGAAACCGGAGCCGGAGGGCGCCCCTGTCAGCGGCGGGTCAATCGTGCTCAGACGTGGCCGATGAAAATGGCACACTTCGACCCGTGAAGCGGACCGGCTGAGCGTCCGAGCCGCGCGCGGCCCGCGGCTTCGGGTTCGACGCCTGCGTCCACTCATCACACGTACCGCCTGTGCCAGTCTCCGTCAGGATGAAGGATTCCCTATTGAGCCGCCCTGGCGTGCCTGCTCGCCGCGATGCCGAACCTTTGCGGAGCGAGGCAAGGGCGCAGGGGTTGATCGTCCACGTACGGTGCTACGGGGTGGCGGGGCCGCTGCGGCCCGCCAGCACCACCGTGCCCTGCGGCAGAGTCGCGCGCGCGAAAGCGCTCGTTCAGGTACTGCGCGCAACTTTCGGCCGCGGCCAACATCGCCGCCACCGCGGCCGGGTTGGCGCCGCGGTGCAAGACGCTCATCCATTCACCAGGACGCGGCAGCTTGTGCGCGGCGTTCGATGATCAGGCGCAGGATGGCGTCGAGGGCCGGGTCCTGGCCGGCGAAGTAGGCGGCGGCCGAGAGCTGCACGGGAACCTCCGGGCTCATCTCGCGGCGGCGGTCCGCGGGGGTGCTGAGCTGCCACTTCACCGCCGTGAACTCCCCCTGGATTCGGCTGTAGGGCAGCGTGACCAGTGCGGGGTCGCCGTACAGATTGCAGCACTCGCTGGTGGCCTCCCCCACGAAGATGGGGTTCGTCAGCCGCTCCAGGTCCGTGACGAAGTTGCCCGCGGCCGAGTACGTGCGCCGTCCGATCAGGACGTACACCTGCGTTTGCGGCATGCGGCTGTAGGCGATCAGGGTGCGGAGAAGGTCGGGATACAGCTGCGTGGTCCCGCCGTTGTTGTGGCGCAGGTCCAGGATCAGGTTCTTCGGTTGGGACTGCTGGAGCACGGTCCAGAGGCGTTCCGCGAACTGGTCCAGCGTTTCGTCGGTATCCGCCTTCAGGTTGTTCACCTGCACGTAGTGGGCGTCGTGCTCGGGGAGCGCGCGTTCCCAGAGGGTCTGGCCCAGGTCGCTCAGGAACAGCGGCGGTGCAACGCCCGGCGGCGCGAGCAGCCTGTCCTGGCGTCCCTCCATGGATGCGGCGAGGGTGGGGAGCGTGACGGGGCGGACGGCGGCGCCCGGCCGCTGGACGGTGAGGCTCACCGCGTCGGTGGACCGGATGGCGCCCATGCCCTTCAGGTTGTACGTCGAGTTCAGGTCGGCGGTGTTCCACACGTATTCCATGTCGCCGTCCACGCTGTTGCCTTCGGCCAGTCTCCGCAGCGCCTCCTCGGCCGGCAGGCTCCCGATCGTGACCACGCGTGACCCGATGAGATCGCGGTACGCCGCGGTCGCGTCGATGATGAAGATACCTTCGGGAAACGCGTAGAAGCGCAGGGGAAGAAAGCGGTTCGCCGTGTCGTCCCCCGGCCAGATGACCAGGTGGCCCTGGTGCAGAACGGCGAGCATGCGCTTGAGCCCGAAGAAGATCTCCTCGTCGGAGAGCGTCGGCACGCTGCGCTTGAGCTCCTCGTAGCGGCGCTCGAACTCGGCCGGAAAGGGCCTGTGGCGGTAGTCCGGGTTCACGCGCTTCAACTCGGCGTACGCGAACTCGAGGTCGTGCAGCCACCCCTGGTTCCGTGTCCAGCCCGTGGTGTCCGGCCAGCCGGTGATCTCCAGGAACTCGGGATCATCCTTGAGCGGCGCCAGCTGCGGAAACACGCTGAGCACGTTCTGCCGCCAGATGCCGTGGCGGTCGAACACCATGCGGCGCAGGGCCGCGAGCGCCGCCTCCCGGTCGCCCGCCTTCAGGTGGGCGATGACGACGCGGTATCCGTTGGCGTACTGCAGGTCCCACCCGATCAGCGCGCCCGCCCTTTCCCACGCGGCCACGGCTTCCGCACCTTTGTCCAGATTGTAGCGCACGCGGCCCAGCAGCATCCAGGTCTCGGGATCGCGCGGGTACTCGCGTACCAGGCGGTCCAGCAGCGGCTCCATCTCGGCCCAGTTTCGCGCCGCGTTCAGCGCGCGCACCCGCTCCAGCGTGTGGTAGTACGCCACGCCGTCTTCGGGGACGGCGAGCAGCGTCAGGGGCGACGCTCCGGAGGCGGGATCGTACGTCTGCGCGCCGGCCCTTCCGGAGCACAGGATCAGCGCAACGATCATCCATCCGGCAGATTTTGACACCATGGGTGCTCTCCGTAGGACCGTTTCGGGCGTGGACGAGGGAAGATGGATGAAGACGAGGCCGCGGGTGGAGCCCGATCCGTGGAGGATGGGCGCGTCGCCGCGGAGTACCCGGTGATGCGGTCAGCCGCCCCGACCGGGCGCTGCGCGCCGGGCGCGCGCAGCTCGCCGCAACTCGATCAACTCGTCGGGCGTCGCGCGGGTGTGGCCCGCCGCGCGCACTTCGCGGACGAATGCGGCGCTGACGCCGGAGCGGCGGAGGTCCACGTACTCGGCCAGCGGGAGGCCCCGAATGCCTACGGTGGCCAGGGTCCGAACGAGCTCCGGCGTAACGCCGAACATCCGTGCGGCAACCACGGCCTCCACCGTGTTCGCGCCGGTGGCGCCAGACTCCTGCAGGGCCCGGACGTACTCCGGCGAGACCTGCTGGACGGCGAGGTTCATCACCTCACGCATCGTCCGGACGGGGACGCCGAGCGCGCGGAACGCCTGGATGTCCGCCGTCGAGAGCCCGCCGAACGCCAGGTTCATCAGATCGCGGTCGCTCACCCGGGCAGCGCCTTCGATGCCGAGCGCCCGCAGCGTCGCGCCGAACTCGCGCCGGGGATGAAAGCGGAAGCGCCCCCCGCCCCGGCCGTCGCGGTACGCGCCCGTGAACGCGAACGTCCCCGCATCCTCCTCGATCCTGAAGCCGCCGGGAGCAGCCCCCGCCGACGCGCCGGCGAGGCCGGTGAAGGCGGATTCCTCCAGCACCCGGTTCCACGTCGATCCATCGCCCCACTGCAACTGGAGGCGGAGGCGCGCGCCGTCCGCGGCGGCGCGCAGGGTCCACGCGCCTTCATCGTCTTCGGCGGCGGATGCCGGACCGGCGGCGAGGATGGCGATGGCGGTGGCAAGCGCGACGAGCGTTCGCATGTGCTTCTCCTGCAGGATGTTGAGCTGCGGCCGACACCGGTGTTCCGGGTGACGGCTACGCGCCGCGGTTGTACGTCCTGACCAGTTCGGGCACGGAAAGCCGACGCCCGGCGCGCGCGTTCATCTCCGTGATCAGCGCGAAGTCGATGTCGTAGTTGCTCAGCCGCACGAGCTCGTCCGCGGGGAGCTCACGATAGCCGAGGGCCGCCAATCCGCGGATGAACTCCGCGTCGATGTCGTGGTTCCGCATCCGCTTCGCGGCATTCACCGTCCCGAGCCGGTAGCCTACCGAGGCCAGCTCCCGGACGTACGCGGCATCCACCCCGTTCAGGCCGGCCTGGAGCATGGCCTCGGTGGTGGGCCGCTCGTATCCCAGCCGGGCGAGCTCGTCCAGGAAGGCGATGTCCACGTCGTGGCGTGCCATGGAGAACTGCTGCTCCGCCGTGGGCCGGTCCATGCCCCGGCGCACCAGCTCGGCGGCGAACGCGGGGTCGGGCACGAAGCCGAACCGTCCGGTCCCACGGCCGCGACGGAACTCCGCATCGAACGTGAACGTTCCCGCATCGTGCCGCAGGTGGAAGCGCGCGGAAGACCCGTCCGTGGTGATCTGACGCTCGGTCAGCCCCTGCAGCCGGCCGATGGGGATGTAGAAGGTGTTCAGGCCGGGAGTCCACATGGCGACGTGGATGTTGCGCCCCTGTCCCCCGCCCTCATCCGGATCGGCGCGGCGGATGGCGAACCGCCCGCCCAGCGGCGATGCCGATGCGTCCGCTGCCGGAGCCGGAGAGGCTGCCGCCGGTGCTCCGGCGAGCGCCGCGAGCGCAACCGTGAAGGGCACCTCTCGCGCTTCGGATCGTGTCGGCGCCGAAGTGGAGTCGTTCGCGACGGACTCGCCCGCGGGCTGAGGCGTCGGCTGCCCGGCCGCCGTGCCGTCGCGGACGAGGGGCGCGGGCACCGGGATGCCGTCACTTCCGCTGGGGGTGATGGCGCCCACGCGGTCCGTGCCGGCACGCCGCACGTCGTCCTCCTTGACGGCGGGCGCGGCGATGGCGAGGGCCAGGACGAGCGCGGCGAACGTGACCGCGACGACCGACGCGCGGCCCCGGCCAGGCTTTCCGCGTCGGTGCGCGGGGTCCAGGATGGCGTGCAGCCGCGTCTCGAAGCCGGAGCGGTGGGCCATTGGCAGGGCGAGGCCGGCGCCGCGCTGAACCCGGCGCGTGGTACGGATCATGTCCAGCAGGTGCGCGGCGTAGGCAGACGCGCGGGTGCCCGTGCTGAGCACCTGGTCGTCGCAGCACCGCTCGGCCTCGCCGCGAAGCTGGTGCAGTGCCACCCAGCTCAACGGGTTGTACCAGTGCCCCGCGCGGACGAGCTGGGCCAGCATGATGGTGAGGACGTCGCGCCGGGCCACGTGCGCCAGTTCGTGCCGCAGCACCACGTCGCGGCGTTCGTCCGGCCACGCGAGGCAATCGATGGGGAGCAGGATCACGGGGCGGAGGATGCCACACGTCATCGGCATCTCCGTCCAGCGCGTGCGGATCAGACGCGCGGCGGGGCCACGGTACTCGCGCCGGATGCGGGCTGCGCACGCGGTCCATCGCTCGTCCCGGACAAGATGGCCGGTCCGCGCCATCCACCCGAGCGCCGCCGTTCCCACCGCGAGCCGGCCCAGCAGCAACAGCGCGCCGAGCAGCCACACGATCACCAGCATCGTCACGGCATCCATCGCCGCGGGGAGCCAGCGGGGGGGCGCGGGCGCCGGCGCCACGGCGGACGGCGCCGCAACGAGCCCGGTCGGCGAGCCGGATGCGGACGGC
>DATABT010000857.1:0-2984 GCA_036259455.1 Longimicrobium sp.
TGGTGGCGGGCACCACCGGCTGCGAGGTCTTCAGCGAGGCGGGCGAGATGCTCAGGAAGGGGGCGTTGTCGCCTCCGGTCCCGCCCCCGTCCTCGCATTCCGGCGGTTCGTCGGGCGCTCCCGTGCACTGCGCGTGCGCGGGGGCGGGAATCGCCAGGAACAGAAGCACGAACGCGAGCGGACCCAGCAGGCGCGGCAGGACGTGCCCCCGGCCGGGGAAGAGTAGACGGCGCATGCTGGAGAGGGTGGCGGGGCCGGCGCAGGGAGAGGACGGGCCGCGCGTCGATCGAGGTTTCATCCTGTCGCGTCCGGAGAGACGTGGAAAGACCCGGGCGCGTCGGCGGGCGCGTCGGCGGGCGCGCCGCGGAGCGGATCCGCCGTCCGCGGCCGAGGTCGGGCCGGTTCTGATGTTTGCGCTGTACACGGCGAGGGTGGGCGGCAAGGTCAGGGCGGCCCTTCGGGCGCGGTCTGGAGCGGCGGCGGGCTCTCCGGATTCGGGGATGCCGCCGGGGTGGGCGGCGGCACCACGTTCGCGGCGTCCTCCGGCCCGTCTCCGCCCACGAACGGGCGCAGCCGGCCGGTGGCGCGGCGCAGGTTGGGGCGGTTGGCGCGCACGTCGTCCGCCGCGTCGTCCAGGTCGTCGTCCGTGTAGATGACGTGGGGGGTGATGAAGACGAACAGCTCGAAGTCGTTGTTCCGCCGGAACTTGCGGCCAAAGATCCCGCCGATCACGGGGATGCGCGACAGAAAGGGCACGCCGCCGCTGGTGCGGTCGCGCTGCGTGCCGGCCAGCCCGCCCAGCACCGCCGTGTGCCCGTCGCGCACCAGAAGCTGCGTGGTCACCGCGCGCGTGGCGATCACCGGCGCGTTCAAGCCGCCCCCGGCTTCCTGGGCCGTGGCGCTGTTCACCTCCTGCGTTACCGACAGTTGCACGTATCCATCCGCGCTGATGGTGGGCAGCACGCGCAGCGAGGTCCCCACGTCCTTGTACTGCACCACCTCGTCCAGCACCCCGCCGTCGGTGGAGCGCTGCACCTGCACGAAGGGCCGCTGCTCGCCCACCACGATCTCCGCCTCCTCGTTGTTGGCGGCCAGCAGGAGCGGCCGGTCCAGCACCACGACACTGCTCCGCAGCTCGCCCGCGCGCAGCACCAGGTTCAGGTCGATTCCGCCCACGTTCAGCGCGCGGATCACCAGGTCCGAAAGCCCGCCGCCCGTGCTGGAGCCGCCGACGGTGGTGTTCTCCGAGTCCGGGACCCGCACGTCGCCGGTGGACGCCTGCAGGCCGTACGAGAGGGTAAAGTCGCGGCTGACGTACGCCACCGTGGCCTCAATCAGCACCTGCAGGGGACGCACGTCCACCTGCTCCACCGCCGCGCGGATGAGCGAGAAGTCCGCCTGGGTGGCGCGCACCAGCAGGCTGTTGGTGCGAAAGTCGGGGACGATCACCACGTTTCCGGCGAGGTTCCCCGGCTGGCCCTGCACCGCGCTCACGTCCGGGGGCGGCTGGCCGTACGGGGCCACGCGGTTGGCGTTCAGCTCGTCGTTCAGCGTTCCGCGCCGCGCGCCGATCTCTCCCAGCGCGCCCCCACGGCCGTAGAGCGCGTTGACGGTCGCCGCCACGTCCGCGGCGCGCGCGTGGCGCAGGCGGATGACGTACAGCTCCATCCCCCCCGCGCTGGCCAGCGATCCCCCGGCGGGCTGGGGAAACTGTGGCTGCGGCATACCCGCGGGCGCCCCCGGTACGCCGGCCTGCTCGCCGCCGAGGATCTGATAGCCGCCCTCCACCTCGGCCATCACGTATCCCTGCCCCGCCAGCAGCGTGCGCAGCAGGCCGGGGATCTCCGCGCGGGGGATGGGACGCGGGCTGGTGAAGGTGACGCGCTGGTTCCCCAGCGCGCCGAACATCACGGGCCGCTCCAGGTACTGGCTGAGCGCCTGCACGGCGGCGCGCAGCTCCACCTCCACCAGGTTGATGGTCACGCCCTGCGCGCTCTCCGACGTCAGCGGCTGCGCGCGCAGCGGCGGCGCGGCGGCCATCAGGAGCAGCGCGGGAACGAGAAGTTGTCGGACGGTGTGGGTCACTGCCATGGTGTGCGGACCGTGAGTCTCCAGGTGGTGTCGGGCGACGCCACCACGACGACGCGCTCGGTGATGTCGCGGACGCGCAGGTCGCCGAGGACGTCTCCCCGCTTGACGACCACGGCGCCCTCGCGCCCGGGCACGCCTTCCAGCAGCGCCTGCCAGGGCGGGCCCACGATGCCGGACACGAACAGCGCCGGCCGCGGGGGCGGGGGCGGCTCGTACGGGGGCGGAGGCATCATCCCCGGCATTCCGGGGAGGGCGGGCTGGTTGAAGCCGATGGGCGCCGGCGCGCGGTCCAGGCGGAACGGGTTTCCCCCCGTCACCGTCTGCCCGGCCGCGGCCAGCCGGTCGCGGGGAACGCGCCGCGGCTCCGGCGCCGTGACGCCCAGCCCGCCGGCCGGTGCCGCCGCCTCCGGCTCCGCCCGCCGCCACCGCGACCACCCGAGCAGCAGGACGGCCAGCGAGAGGGCCCAGAGCAGCGCCTCCACTCGCCGCCGGCTCACGGCGCCACCTCCACGTCCGGGGCCCCCTTCTCCGCCTCCGCGACGGAGCCCGGCGCGGGCGCGTCGTCTTCCCCTCCCGCACCGGCGGACGGAAGCGGAAAGCCGTCGCGGCGGACCAGGGCGAGCCCGTGGACACCGATCTCCATCCGCAGCGCCTCCGGCACCTCGGCGGGGCCGCCGGGAGCGGGCTGGGTGATGGAGAGCTCGCGCACCGCCAGCAGCTCCGACGCGCCCTCCAGCATCGCCAGCATGCGGATGATGGCGGGCAGGTCGCCCGTGCCGTCCGCCCGCACGCCGATGCGCATGAACGTGCCGGCGGACGCCGTGTCCGGCCGCACCTGCACGGAGCCGATCTGCACCCCCGCGCGCGCCGCCGCCCCGCTGACCAGCGAAGCC
>DATABT010000858.1:0-6713 GCA_036259455.1 Longimicrobium sp.
CGGGGCTTATGGCATTCATAGCCGCGGGTTTCAACCCGCGGAACAGACGCGCGCGCGACAACCTACATCGACGCGAACACCTCGTCCGTCCTGGCCGCCATCACGAAGTCGTTGTGGTGCAGGCCGCGGATCTTGTGCGTCCACCACGTAACCGTCACGCGCCCCCACTCCGTCAGCAGCGCGGGGTGGTGTTCTTCCTCCTCCGCGATGGCGCCGACGCGGTTGGTGAACCCCAGCGCCCGCGCGAAGTCCGGGAACTCGAAGACGCGCTCCAGCCGCGGGATGCCGTCGCGCTCCACCACGCTCCACTCCGGCACCTGCGGCTTCAGCGCCTCCATCTCCTCCGCGGTCACCGTGGGCGCGCCGCGGCGGCACGCTTCGCACTTCTGCTTCGCGAGCTCCGTCATCATCCCCTCCCGTTCAGGACGAGGCCGGCAGCGACTTCTCGATCAGCCGCCGCAGTTCCTCGTTGTCCGCCGTCACCGGGCCCACGTGCTTCCACAGCACCGTGCCGTCCGGGCCGATGAGAAAGGTGTTGGGCACCCCCATCGTGGAGAACGTGGTGGTGATCTCGCCTTCCGGATCCAGCCAGACGGGATAGCTGGCGCCGAACTCGTGCAGGAACTCGCGGATCCCCTGCTCCTGGTCGCCCTGGTCGATGCTGACGCCGACCACGTGCAGGCCGCGCGGGCCGTACGCCTGGTGCAGCTGTTCCAGCGCCGGGATCTCCTGCCGGCACGGGTGGCACCAGGTGGCCCACACGTTCAGCAGCACGGGGCGGCCGCGCAGCTGCGACAGCGCGGTGCGCTCGCCGTCCAGCGTCTCCGCGGCGTAGGCCGGCGCCTCGTCCCCCGTCTTTACGGGGCCGCCGCCCGGCGGGTCGCCGCAGGCCGCCAGCAGCAGCGCGGCGCAGGTGATCCGGAAGGTGCGCATCGTCTCCATCAGCGAAGGTCGGCCAGGGCCACCCGCGCGGCGCGCACCCGCGACGGCTCGCCGGGCGCCGTCCACGCGAAGACCACGTTGTCGCCCGCGGGGACCATCCGCGGAAAGCCGCTGGAGCGCGCGGCGCTGGACCCGGCGACGGTGCGCGGCTCGCCCATGGTTCCATCCGGCGCCACGCGGCGGATGCGCACCTCCGCCCCCTGCCCCTGCGTGCGCTCCACCCAGCTCACCAGCGCGGCGCCGTCCGCCAGCAGAATGACGTCCGCGCGCCCCTCGGGGTTGCCGCCGTCCACCCGCGCCGCGTTGCCAAAGGTGGCGCCCGCGTCGCCGGAGAACGCCACCTTCACCTGCGGCACGCTGTCCGCGCCCGTGTACCACGCCACCGCCACGCGGTCGCCGTCCGCGTCGGCCTGCGGGCCGTTCACCGGGCAGGCGGGCATCCGCCAGTTGTCGGCGTGCACCGGCTCCCCGGGCGTCCACGCGCCGTCCACGTACCGGGTGACGTAGATGTCGCGGATCTCCTGCGCCGTGCGGTCGCGGTAGACCACCAGCGGGCCGCGCCCCGTCATCGCCATCCCCGTCTGGCAGCAGTCGCACACGCGGCCGTCCAGCTCCCGGTCCGGCGCCGCGCGGCCGTCCGGGCCGATGGTGGTGTACCGCAGCGTCATCTCGTTCCCCGCGTCGTGCTCGTCCGCGGCCGGCTTGAACTTGCGGCCGTCCAGCCAGACCAGCGCCACGGAATCGCCGCCCGCGGGCCACATGCTCACGAAGCCGTGCTCCGTCTGCGTGCCGTCGGTGTGCGGAACGATGCCCGGCGTCCACGTTGCACCGCCGTCGGAAGAGACGGCCACGCGCACGTCGTAGGCGTACTTGTTCTCGCCGCTGCGCTGCAGCCAGTGGGCCGCCATGCGGTTGCCCGGGAGCACGGCCAGGGACGGGAAGTCAGCCCAGTTCACGAACCAGTCGCGCCCGCTGGCGATGGTGCGCGGGGCGGACCAGGCGTCGCCCTCCAGCACGCTCCAGCGCAGCGCGTGCGCCGAGTCCGCCGCCGGCTCGATCCACGACAGGTACGCGCGCCCGTCGGGCCCCACCGTAAGGTTGGGCTCGCCGCTCCCCGGCGCCGCGTTCAGCGAGAGCTCCGTCACGCGAAGGGAGCCGGTGGATGCGGATTTCGACGCACCGCCCTGCCCCGCGTCCGCGCGCTCGCCGCACGCCGCCAGAAGCAGCGCCGCGGAAAGGCCGATGGGCGGGAGGGCCCGCCGCAAGTGCCTGGTATTCATCTCGATACGCCTCATGCGGGTGTGTCCACCGTAAGGTCGAAGCCCTGGTACGCCGCGGCCAGGATGGCGGTGGCGCCCCAGCAGGCCAGCGCCACCACCATCAGCGCGCCGATCGCCGCGCCCGCCGTGCCCGCGATCCATCCCCCCGCGAGCGCCACCACCCCGGCCAGCAGCGCCACCATCCCCAGCAGAAAGAACTTGAACAGCATCTTCAGCAGCTGCTTGCCCATGAATGCGCTCTGCTGGCCGCCGTCCGCCTGCGTCCGGGTGGGAAAGAGCAGGAACAGCCAGTTCTCCAGCGTAACCGCCAGCCACGCCACGGGAATGGCGACGGCCGCCGCGAGCGCCGCCATCCGCGTGTCCACCCATCCGCCGGCCAGCCACATCGCCAGCCCCAGCAGCAGCAGGTTGACGACCGCCACCGCCGCGGCGGCGACGAACACCTCGCCCACGGCGACGGCCGCCGGTGGCAGCGGGAGCGAGCGCAGGTAGGCAATGCGCTCCAGGTCGCGGCGAAGGTCCACCGAGAACCCGCCGGTGCCCAGCAGGGGAAAAACGATCGCCAGCACCACCAGCGACGTTCCCATCTCGCCGCGCTCGGAGTCCATCCAGTACGGCGCGCCGATGATGTAAAAGAACGCCATCCCCGCCATGAACGCCAGCGAGACGAGCACGCGCGGGCCGCGCCCCAGCTCGTACGCCTGCCGCCGCGCCAGCGGAGCCGCGGCGCCCAGGAACGAGAAGCCGGGGACGCGGAGCCTGCGGTTCCTTGGCGCGGCGGCAAACCCGCCGCGCCCCAGCCGGATCCGCCGGATGCGGTCGAACCGCCTGGCGCTGCTGACGAGCGACCGCTCGCGAAAGTCCACGCCGCTGGCCAGCACCGCCGCCGCCGTCGCCAGCACCAGGACGATGGACGCGCCCGTCCACGCCAGCGCGGCGCCCGCCGTCTCCGCCGCGATCACCTCCGCGAAGGGCCGCGCCGGCACCATGGCGATGCGCACGGCGCGCGACTGCATCAGCTCCCCCACCGCCGGGCCGAACCCGATCGCCTGCGCCTGCCGGTAGACGCTCCACGCCAGGAGCCCGGCGGCCGCGAAGAGCGCGCCACCCGCCGCCTTGCCGGCCCACGGCGGCACCCGGCCCGCGACGGCCACGCGCAGCAGCCCCACCAGCTGCGCCAGCAGGTACAGCCAGAGCACGGACAGCATGACCGCGGGAAAGGCCGCGGCGGGGAGCGCCGCCATCCGCATGCCGAACAGCCCCAGCCACAGCCCGCTGAACAGCTGCACCCAGCCGCGGCTCAGCAGGCTGTAGACCAGCAGGTCGCGGCGGCGCAGGGGCGCGGGAAACAGGAACTGCACCTCCTGCGGCCAGAAGAACGGCGCGTCCGCCGCCGCCAGCGACGTGGCCATGAACAGCAGCAGCAACAGCGAAAAGCCCTGCACCGCCGCGCCGTGCGCCGGCGGGTCGCTGCGCGACACGATGACCGCCATGGCCTGCGCCGCCACGAAGAACGCGAAGAACAGCACGCCGAAGGCGGTGGCCACGAAGCCGCGGAAGGTGCGGCAGCGCCGCGCCACCCGCCGGAACATGCCGCGAAAGCCGGCCCACAGCAGGTACCGCAGCCCGGGGTTCACGCCGCCGCCCCCGCCGCGCGCGACGAGCCGCCGCCCTCCGTAAGGTGGAAGAAGATGTCTTCCAGCGTGGCGCCCGGCCCCACCTGGTCCGCGTAGCGCTCCCGAAGCTCGTCGCGCGTGCCGTGAAAGAGGAGCCGCCCCTGCCGCACCACGAGGAACGAGGTACACAGCCCCTCGATCTGCCCCAGCAGGTGCGAGCTCAGCATCACCGCCGCGCCGTCCGCCGCGCGGCGGCGCAGCAGGTCGTACAGCGTGCGGATGCCGCGCGGGTCCAGCCCCGTCAGGGGCTCGTCCAGCAGCAGCGCCTGCGGCTCGTGCAGCAGCGCGCAGGCCACCGCCACCTTCTGCCGCATCCCCTTCGACAGCTCGTCCGCCATGCTGTCGCGCCGGTCGATGAGCTCCAGGCCGGCCAGCAGCCGCTCCGCCGCGGGCGTCCAGTCGCGCACGCCGTAGACGCGCGCGGTGAAGTCCAGGTGCTCCCACACCGTCATGGTGCCGAACAGCTGCGGCTCGTCGGCGATGAGGCCCAGGCGGCGCTTTGCCTCGATCGGCTCCCGCTCCACGTCGAATCCCGCGATCTCCACGGTCCCGGAAGAAGCTGGATGGATGCCGGCGATGGCGCGCAGCGTGCTGGTCTTTCCCGCCCCGTTGGGCCCCACCAGGCCCAGGATCTCGCCGCCGCGGACGGTGAAGCTCAGCCGGTCCACGGCAAGGCGCCCCTCGTAGCGCTTGACGAGCTCGCGGACCTCGATCATCGCGGCGCCGGCCGGTTCGGCGCGGCGGGGCGGCCGCCGGGGAGCCACTCCGGCCGCGGCCCGTCCGCCAGCGCGCGCGTGGCATCCACCGCCGCCTGCACCACGCCCGTCATGTGGGCGAAGTCGATGCGCTCCACCTCGTCCGACGGCTGGTGATAGTCGCCGTGCAGCCCGTAGGACGAGAGCGCGTGCGCGGGAACGCCCAGCATGGCGAACGGCGTGTTGTCGCTGCGGTTGAAGAAGTCCTGGTCCGGCCGCGGATCGGCCACGATGGACACCCCTGCGCCCTGCAGGATCCGCGACACCGTCGACCGCTCGTACCCGGTGAGCCACGCGCGCCCCGGCCCGCCCGCGAGCGAATCCGGCCGCCCGATCATCTCGATCATCAGCCCCGCGACCGTCGAGTCCAGCGGGACGACGGGGTGGCGCAGGTACCAGCGCGTCCCCAGCATCCCCAGCTCCTCGCCCGTGGCGAAGAAGAAGAGGACGGTCCGCTTTGGCGCCGGTCCTCGCGCCAGCGCCCGCGCGACTTCCAGGACGGCGACGGTGCCGCTGGCGTCGTCGTCCGCGCCGTTGTAGATGCTGTCGCCGTCCACCGGCCGCCCGATTCCCAGGTGGTCGTAGTGCGCGCCCACGATCACGGCCTCGTGGCGCAGGGCGGGGTCGCTGCCGGGGATCATCCCGATCACGTTGAAGCTCTGCCGCCGCGCCTCCGCCGGCAGTTCCGCGAGGGCCTCCATCGACTCCATCAGCCGCAGCCGCCCGCCGGCGTCCGCCGCGAGGGGGACGATCTGAAAGTAGGCCATGTCGCCCGCGGGCTGCACGCCCAGCGCCTCCAGCCGCCGCGCCAGGTAGACGGCCGCGCGCATGGCGCCCTCCGTTGCCGTGCGGCGCCCCTCCATGCTGTCCGCCGCCAGCGCCTGCAGCTGCTCGCGCACGTCCGCCTCGCGAACCTCCATCCCCCGCGCGGGGGCCGGGCCGGGCGCCGGCGCGGTGGCCGGCGCGGTTCCGCCGCCACACGCCGCGAGCAGCGCAAGAGAAAAATGGATCGGAAGATGCGTTCGGCGCATGGCTGGCTCGCGGATGTATGGCGGACTGTGGGGGATGTCATCCAAATATGCGCGTGGCATCCGGCCCCCTGCAACGCCACGGAAAGGGACCACGTGAATCTGATGGACTCCGGCGCTGGCTGAAACTCTTTGGAGCCGCCCGCCGTATCCGATGCAGCAACGGACCGACGAAGCATCTACTGAGACTGGAGAACACCGACCATGATCACTCTCGCCATCGCCATTGCGGCAGCGGCTTTCGGATATCTGCAGACCCGCGGCTTCGTTCGCCGCCGGCTTGCCTACGTGGACGCCGTGCACAGCGGCGCCGCCCCCCTCATCGCCGGCGCGGCCGCGTTCGCGGTGGCGCTGCCGGTGGCGGGCATCCTCCCCTTCGTGGGCGGCTTTACGGCCCTGGCCTTCGGCGCCAGCGTGGGTGCCGGCGTTTCCGCGGGCGCCAGGGACACGCGCCGCCGCCGGTTGAACGCGTAACCCACCGGCAGGCACCGGAAGCAGAGCGGCCCCCCGACCCGGCGTCCGGGGGCCGCTCCGTGCTTCCGTCTCCCACCCCTCGACGACGTCATCCTGAGTCATTCGGCGTCGGGCGCACCCTGTGGGATGAAAGTCGCTCGCGCCGCTGCTGTCATTTCGAAGGAGGCGCCGCGTGACCGCTGCCGGTGCAGGAACCTGTGGCGCCGACTGAGAAATCTACTCGCCCGAGCAGGTGCCACGCCTCGCTGGACGGACCTCCGTCCGCATTCCTTTCTATTCAGGAGCGCCCGCGAATAACCTGAAGAAACGCAAGCGCTTACGGCGCGACCGAAGGACCTTGCCGGCACAACCGCGGGACCGGCTCCGGAGCACTGGAGGCTGCCCCGCTGAGTGGCAAACCCGGTTCAGCCCTCCGCGCGAGCGCCCCCTCCGCTCCCTCATGCTCGTACCTCCCCCCCCCAAACGCTGGGGGAGGTTGAACTGCGGTTCCATCCCCGCTGGGGGCGCCCCATGACGGGCGTGGCGTGGACGACTTGCATCGTACGGGGGTGCGCCCCC
>DATABT010000859.1:0-1922 GCA_036259455.1 Longimicrobium sp.
GGGGCCCCGCGCCGTCATCCCTCGAAAGGATTGCGGGAGTAGACTGGTTTGCGACGCACATTGATGCGCGCGGCGCTGGCCCTGGCGGCGGTGGCCGCGCCGGCCGCCGCGGCGGCGCAGGAGGACGCGTGGAACTCCGGCCGTGCGCTGGAGCTCATCCGCCGCGCGCAGGACCGGCGGCAGGTGGCGCTCAGCGACACGGGGATGGTGGATTACCAGGCCGACGCGCGCGGCTACATCTACTTCTACCTGGACCGCCGCGACACGGGCGAGCGCACCCTGGTCAAGACGGACCAGGTGGCGCTGGACGTGTTCTGGAAGGCGCCCAACCTCTCCAAGCAGCGCATCATCGGGCTGCGCGACGCGCGCAACCTGCCCACCAACATCCGCTACCACGAAGACCACCTCACCGTGGTGCAGGACAACTTCGGCGACCTCATCCGCCTGGGCGACGGCGACGAGGTGGCCGACGTGCTGCATCCCGCCGCGCCCGCGGGACCGGCGGCGTACGATTACCGGCTGGCGGATTCGACGACCATCCGCCTGCCGGGCGCGCAGGAGCCGGTGCGCGTCTACAAGCTGCAGGTGCGGCCCAGGGACGCCTCGCGCCCGGGGATGGTCGGCTCCGTCTACGTGGACCAGCGCGGCGGCGACATCGTGCGGATGGAGTTCACCTTCACGCCGGTGTCGTACGTGGACGAGCAGCTGGACTACATCAACGTCCTGCTGGAGAACGGGCTGTACAAGGGGCGCTTCTGGCTTCCCAACCGGCAGCAGGTGGAGCTGCGCCGCCAGGTTCCGGAGCTGGGGCTTCCCGCCGGGGGGATGATCCGCGGGACGATGCAGATCAGCAACTACCGCTTCAACCAGAACCTCTCCCCGGGGCTGTTCGCCGGGCGGCGCGTGGTCTCCGTCCCCGTGCCGCAGCGCGAGGCGTTCGCCTTCGAGCAGCCCATCGACGCGGAGCTGCGCGAGGCGGGGCTCAGCGCCACGGGCGAGCTGGGCGACATTCGCCGCGAGGCCGCGGCGCTCGTCGGGCGGCGGCTGCTGAGCGGGCTGCCGGGAACGCGCATCGACCTGTCGACGGCCAGCGGCACCATCCGGTACAACCGCGCGGAGGGGCTGGCCATTGGCCCCGGCGTGCGCTTTACGCCCGGCGAGCGGCTGACGCTGGGGATCCGCGGCGGCTACGCGACGGCGGCGAAGCACGCGTTCGGCGAGGTGGACCTGTGGCGCGGCGCCCTTCCCGACCGCGTGGGGATCGGCGTCTACCTCAACCGGCCGCGCGACGTGGGCGTGGGCCCCGCAGGGTCGGGGGCCATGAGCTCGCTGACGGCGCTGGTCGCCGGGTACGACTTCACCGACCCGTACTTCGCCACGGGCGCGGAGCTGCGCGTGGACCGGGCCGTGGGCCGCGGGTGGAACGGCGCCCTGCGGCTGCGGGCGGAGGACCACCGGAGCGCGGCGCTGGAGACGGACTTTTCCCTGCTGGGCGGCGGAGGGCACTTCCGTCCGGTGATGCCCATCGACGAGGGCGAGTTCTACGGCGCGGCCGTCAGCCTGCGCCGCCCGGTGCCGGCGGAGGTGGCGCGCGGCTTCTCCTTCGGCCTCTCGCTGGAGGGGGCGATGACGGCGCAGGGCGACGTCCTTTCCGGCCACTGGCGCCCGCGGATGGACGCGGGATTCGTGACGCGCGGCGGCGGCGGCTCCGAGCTGGCGGTGGACGCCTCCGCCGGCGCGGCCGCGGGCGACGTGCCGCGCCAGCAGCTGTACCTGCTGGGCGGACGCGGCACGGTGCCGGGCTACGCCTTCCGCGCGTACGGCGGCGACCGGTTCGCCATGGCGCGGGCGACGTATTCGGCGGAGCTCTTTCGCCCCTTCGTGCGCGGGCGGGTGTTCGCGGCGGCGGGATGGGCGGGGCA
>DATABT010000860.1:0-4661 GCA_036259455.1 Longimicrobium sp.
AGCAGAAAACGGCCGGCCCCGTGCAGGTGCAGCGCGTGTACGCGCGCTACGAAGGCGGCGACGTCTGGCTGTATCTGGACGCGGCGCTCAAGGCCGGCAAGCTCACGCTGGCGCTGAATGGCCTGGGCGCGGGCATCTCCCTGGCCGGGCTGAGCGGGGGCCCCCTCCGGCCGAAGTTCGCCCTGCGCGGCGTGGGGATCTGCTACGCCAGCGACGACGTGGAGATCGGCGGCTTTCTGCTGCACCTGCCCCCGGAGGCCGCCGGCGGCGCCGACGAATACGCCGGGCTGGCGGTCATCCGCACCGCCCGCCTGAACCTGAGCGCCATCGGCTCGTACGCCGAGGTGGACGGCCAGCGCTCGCTCTTTCTCTACGCCGTCCTCAACCAGGCCATCGGCGGCCCGGCGTTCTTCTTCGTCACCGGGCTGGCGGCCGCGTTCGGGTACAACCGCGCCCTGCGCATGCCCGCGCTGGAGGAGGTGGCGCGCTTTCCCCTGGTGGCGGAGGCCATGCGCGACGGCCCGCCCCCGCCCGCCTCCGGACCGGGCCAGCGCGAGTTCCTGATGGACCGCATCACCGCGCTGCGCAACTACGTGCCCGTGCAGCCGGGCGAACACTTCTTCGCCCTGGGGGTCCGCTTTACCTCGTTCCGGCTGGTGGACAGCTTCGCGCTGCTGGTGGTCCGGGCGCGCGAGCAGGTGGAGGTGGACGTGCTGGGCCTCTCCACCGCCGTCATCCCCACGCCGGACCCGGACGCGGAAGCGGTGCCGCCCCTGGCCGAGGTGCAGATCGCGCTGCGCGCCACCTTTCGCCCCGCGGAGGGGTTCCTGGGGGTGCGGGGACAGGTCACCTCCGCATCGTACCTGTTCTCGCGCGACTGCCACCTTACCGGCGGGTTCGCCTTCTACAGCTGGTTCTCCGGCGAGCACGCGGGCGACTTCGTCCTCACGGTCGGGGGCTATCACCCCAACTACCGCCGGCCCGCGCACTACCCGCAGGTGCCGCGCCTGGCGCTCAACTGGCAGGTCACCCCCCAGCTGTCCATCAAGGGCGAGGCGTACTTCGCGCTGACCGCCGGCGCGCTCATGGCCGGCGGGCGCCTGCAGGCCACCTGGCAGAGCGGGCCGCTCAAGGCGTGGTTCACCGTGGGAGCCGACTTCCTGCTGGCGTGGAAGCCGTACCACTACGAGGCCCACGCCTACGTGAACGTGGGCGTCTCGTACACCTTCACCTTCTTCGGGACGCACCACATCACCGGGGAGGTGGGCGCCGACCTGCGGCTGTGGGGGCCGCCGTTCTCGGGCGTGGCGCAGGTCACGATGGGGATCGTGTCGTTCACCATCGAGTTCGGCGCGCCGGCCCGCCGGCCGCGGGCCCTGGACTGGAAGCAGTTCCGCGCCTCGTTCCTTCCCGCCCAGAGCGGAACGGCGTGCGGGGTGTCGGCGGCGGGCGGGCTCGTGCGCACGGTGCCCGGCGCCACCGCGGCAGACGAGGTGTGGATCGTCAACCCCAAGGACCTGGTGCTGGTGACCAACTCCGTGATCCCCGCCACCCGCGCCGAACTGGGCGGGAACGCCGTCACGCAGCTCTCTTTCGCCGACGACGCGCGCTCGCGCCCCACTCCGCTTACGACGGACCTCCTGTTCGACGTGAACGGCAGCACCCATCCCGGCGTCGCGGCGTTCCTGCGCGAGCACGGGGTTCCGTTCGACGCCGGGGAAACGCACCCGCGGATGCGCGTCCGCGCGCGCGCCTTCCTGGTTGCCGCCCTCCGCCGCGCCGTCCCCCTCCCGTCCATCGGCATCGCGCCCATGCAGGTGCGCCGGGGAGCGGCGACCACCACGCACACCGTCCGCGTGACGCGCGAAGACGGCACGGACGCCACCGGCTGGTTCACGTTCACACCGGTGCTCAAGAAGGCGCCCGCGGCGCTGTGGGGCGATACCTTCAAGCCCGAGCTGAACGCCCCCTCGTGGATCGACGGGACGCTGGCGGGCTTCGAGGTCCGGCCCCGCAGCCCGGCCCGGGAGAGCGCCACGCACGCCATCCCCCGCCAGAACCTGCAGTACGAAACCGCCCTGGCCCCCACGCTGGTGAGCCTCCCCGCCGCGCGGGGCTTCGTAGCCGGGAACGCGCAGGGCGAGGCGCACCTCCGGGACCGGATCGCGGCGGACGCCACGGCGGCGGCGCGCGGCGCGCTGCTCTCCGCCCTGGGCTTCGACCCCGCCGCGGCGGTGTCGAACCTGGACGCCTCGGTCGCGGGTGACTTCCTCTTCTCGCCCCGAGCGGGAACGCTCGCGGCGGCCTGAATTCAACCCCGCGCACCCCGCCGCGAGACGGGAGAGCCCAGGAGACGACGCGTTCATGCCCGACACCCGGACGGTCCCGGAGCCCTCGCGGCTTGAGTTCGTTGCTCACCACCAGCCGGGGCTCGCGCCCGGGCGGTACGAGATCACGGTCACCCAGACGCTCGACGCCCCGGGCGTGCGCGACGCGTTCTCGGCCACGCGCCACTTCGAGGTGGCGGGCGAGCGCTTCGCGTTCCACGACAGCGACGTGGTCTCCGTGTTCCCCCCCGCCGGGAGCGTGGGCGACCATGCGCACGTGCTTCCGCACGTGGTGCTGCGCCGTAGCACGCTCCCCTGGGAGCGCCAGGCCGTGCGGCCCGACCGCGCGGATGCCGCCGACCCGGAGCGCCTGGCGGCGAAGCGCGCGATCCCCTGGCTGGCGCTGCTGGTGTTCACCGAGGGAGAGATCGTGCCCACGCCCAACGTCACCGCCGCGGCGCTTGAGGCCGCGGCGCCCGGCTGGCCGGGTCTCACGCTGGAACCGGGGCAGCAGGACGGGGATCCCGTCGCGGTGATCGACGTCTCCCGGGCGCTGCTGGCGGCGGTGCTGCCGCCCGCGGCCGAGCTGCGCTGGCTGGCGCACGTGCGGCGCCCCACCGACGACGCGGGGAGGCTGGCGGGCGACGAGTGGGCCGTCGTGGTCGCGAACCGGCTCCCCGCGCCGCGAGCGGCCAGTGTCGCCCATCTCGTGGCGCTGGAGAACCGCTATGAGGGCGCCGGGAGCGAGGATGCCTGGACCTTTGACGAGGCGGGCGCGGCGGTCGGCGGGACGGTTCGTCTGGTGAGCCTCAGGAGCTGGCGGTTCTCGTGCCTGGACGACCAGCAGAACCTTTGCGGGCTGCTGCAGCGGCTGGACCGTTCCCCCGCGGCCCTGCGGCTGCCGCCGGGCCCCGCGGCGGGCGAGGCCTACCTGGAGCGCGGCTACGTTCCCCTTCCCCACGCCCTCCGCCGCGGCGCAACCACCGTGTCCTGGTACCACGGGCCGCTCGTCCCCACCCGCGCGGAAGAAGCGGTGCCGGCTGACCTCTTCCCCGTGCGCGCCGCCGACGCGCTGCTGCGCTATCACGAGGACACGGGGATGTTCGACGCGAGCTTCGCCGCCGCGTGGGAGCTGGGCCGGCTCCTGGCGCTGGCGAGCACACCGTTCGCCGCGGGGCTGTACGGGTGGCGCCACGGCCTGACGCACTTCGCACACTCCGGCGCACACCTCGCCGAGCCGCACCTCCCGGTCCTCTCGTCCGGCAGCGGTGCCCCGCCGCTCCCGGAGGTGGTGCTCGACTGGATGCGCCGGACCGCGCTGCTGTGCGGCATCCCCTTCAATTACCTGGTCCCCGACGAGCGGATGCTCCCAGCGGAGTCGCTGCGGCTGTTCACCCTGGACCCGATGTGGATGGCGTCGCTGCTGGACGGGGCGTTCAGCGTGGGCCGGGCCACCAGTGCCCACTTCGCGAGCGACGCGCTGCATCAGCCGCAGATCGCCGCGCTCGTCGCGCGGCGGGTGAGCGGGTTCGTGATGCGCTCGCAGGTGGTGGCGGGGTGGCCCACGCTGCAGGTGAACGGCTATCGCTTCGCCTTCGCGGCCGCGGAAGCCCGGGACGACTCGCTGCCGCCATCCGCCGAGCTCCCCTTGCTGCGGATGGAGCGGCTGTCGGCCAGTGTGCTTCTGTGCCTGTTCGAAGGGGACGTGAACGTGATCGACGTCCACGAGTCACCCGAGGCGCTGCACTTCGGTGTGCAGCGCGAGCTTGCCGGTGGGACCGAGCGGGTGACCAAGGGCCTCCGCGACACAGAGGGAAACGAGTTGGAGCTGGCTGTGGATCCCGTGCCCATGCGCGCCGGTGGCGTCATCGACATCGCCGCACTTGCCGGGCAGATCAAAGCGAAGCTGGCCGTCAGCGGCGACTTTACCAACGCGCAATTCGCGCTGGCGATGATCGAGGGAGTGACGAAGGTCCGCTTTCTTGTTGATGTGGAAAGCTGATCGTGAGACCCCCCGCCGAGTCCGGGCTCGTCGGAGCGGTGCGTGAGCGAAATGCGCTTCCTCGCCCGCGTCTCGCTCTCATGCCGGTACCAGCGGATGCGCTTCAAATCTCGCCCAGCGCCGACTCGATCTCCTCCCGCACCCACGCGTCCCCCTCCACCTCTTCCCTCCCCCGCAGCGCCTGCCGCGCGGCCTCCGTGCCGATGCGCCCCAGCGCCCACGCCGCGTGCCCGCGCACCAGCGGCTCCTCGTCGTTGAGCGCGACGGCGAGGGCGGGGACGGCTTCCGGCGCGCCCCAGTTGCCGAGCGCGACGGCGACGTTGCGCAGCAGA
>DATABT010000861.1:0-12713 GCA_036259455.1 Longimicrobium sp.
GGCGGGCCGCCCGCACCTCCGTTTCCACCTTCCTCCGAAGGAGAGAGCTCCGTGCCCCACGCCACCCTCCCGGCCTCCCGCGCCGCGCTGATCCTGCTCGTAGCCGCCGCCGCGGCCTGCGGCACGCCCTCGGCGGACGCGCACCCGCCGCGCCCCGTGGATCCGGCGTCCTCCGCGAGCGCGGCCAGCCCTGCCGCCGGCACCAGCGCGTCGACGGCGAGCGGCTGCCCCGTCCCGGTCTGCCGGTACGCGGGGTCGGCGTGGGCCGAGGACCTGATCGGCGACGAACTGGTGGATCGCGGCGAGGCGCGCGTCGTCTGGACCTTTTCGCACATGGACGGGCGCGAGGCCGTCTACCTGGCGTCGGGCGACGTGACGGCGGCGTGGCGGACGGACCGCTGCGCCATCGCGCTCAATCCCGCCGCGCACGCCATCGCGTCCGGCGCCCACACGCGGCTGAAAGTGGACTTCACCACCCGGCCGGTTCGCTACTCGGGAACCGGCTCCAGCGAGTGGGCGGGGACGCAGACCTGGTCGTGCATCCGCGACGAGCCGTTCACGCAGGAGGGCGTCTCGACGAAGTGGTTCGCGGCGGAGGAGATGACGAGCGCAGACCCGGGGCTGCTGCAGGGCACCCAGGGGTTCGAGACGGGGCGGAGCGGATGGGAGTTCCGCAACGCGCCGTGACCGCGCCCGCGTCCCCGCGCCCGATCGCGTCCCCGAACCCCGCTACCCGCCGGTCCATGCAACGAAGCGCATCCTTCCGCTCCGCGTGGGCGCTCCCCGCCCTGGCGCTGCTCGCCGCCCCGGCCGCCGCACAGGGCACCTTCCGCGGCACCGTCCACGCCCCCGCCGGCGAGGACGTGCGCGGCGCGGTGGTCGTCGCCTGCTACGCGCCCGGCGGCCGCTGCGACTACGCCTCGCCGCACCCCCGCTCGCGGGCGGTTCGCATCGACACGCGCGGCGCGAGCGCCGCGTTCGTCGTAAGCGGGCTGGAGCCCGGTGAGTACGTGGTGCTGGGCACGCGCGACATCAACGCCAACGGGGTGGAGGACGACGGCGACTGGATCGCGCAGGAGCCGGACCTGCGCCCCGTGCGCCCCCCGGCGGAGGGGATCCAGCTGCGGTTCCGCTACCGGATGCCGACGGCCGCCACGGCGCGGCGCGGCGACCCCGCGCGGGTGCCGGCGGCGCCGGGGCGCGGCGGGCTGAGCGGCATCTACGAGGGTGTCCAGCGGCAGGTGGTGGCGCCGGGCGCGGGAAGCCCGGTCGCCAGCGGCATCACCTGGACGCCCCAGCGGGACTGGATAACCTTCTTTCCCGACGGGCGGGTGCACCTGGCCAAGCCGCCGCAGGGGCTGGCCGTGCCCTTCGACTGGGAGCGCGAATGCGCCGCGGCCCCCGCGTGGTGCGCCACCTACACGGTGACCGGCGACGAGGTGCGCATCCGCTGGCTCTCGGGCTCGGAGCGGGTGCTGCGGCGGCAGGCGGATGGCTCGCTGCGCACCACGGACCGGCTGGACTACGTGCGCCACGACCCGCTGAACGGGCGTCGGCTGGAGGGGCAGTACGACATCCTCTGGAAGCGTCCGCACCTCACCGTCTCCATCCGCTTCACCCGCGACGGGCGCTTCAGCGAGCAGAACCTGCTGTCCAACATCGGCTGGATGACGCTGGAGCGGCTTCGCGACCCGGCGCTGGACCGGCTGATGTCCGTCAACGCGGGCGCCGGCACCTACACCTTTCGCGAGAACACGCTGGAGCTGCGCTACGACGACGGCCGCGTGGCGCGGATCGTCGCCTACATTGTCCCGCAGGAGCTGCGCAAGCCGCACCCGGAGGAGATCTACCTCTCCGGCCACGACTTCCGGCGCGTGCCATAGGGGATAGGGGATAGGGAATAGGGAATAGGGAATAGGGAATAGGGAATAGGGAATAGCCGGCAACGACGGGCAGATGCCGCTGGAGCTGCCGCGTTTCGTGAGCAAGCGTCCGCGCAACACGTGGGAAACTCCCACGTATCCATCCACAAGGAAAAACGAACATGCATCGCAACCACACCCCCCGCGTCGTCCTCGTCCTCGCCCTGCTCGCCCTGGGCTCCTGCGCCGACCGCACCGCGGAGGCCCATCCGCCCGCCGCGGCCGGTGCCGCCGCCAGCGTTGACGCCGGAACCGCCGGCGAGCGCCGCACGGAAGCCACGGGTTCCGCCGACCGCTTCCAGGTGACCCTCGCCGCCACGCGCTTCGCCGGCACCCACCAGGGGACTGGGGATTTGAAGTGCATGATGTACAACGGACTGTGGCAGGCCTCCTACGAGGCGCAGGTGCAGACCGGCATTTCGGCCCTGATGGTGCAGTTGAAGGAGATCCCGGCCGCCGGTGGAAGCACGGACAAGCTCACGTTCTCCGTGGTGTTCGGGCAGATGGACGACATGAGCGGCAACGCCGGAATGGTGGACCTCGCCGGCTCGGAATACGGCGGCGACGCCCGCGCCACCGTCACGCGCGAGGGCCAGGGCGCGGTGCTGCGCATCGAGGGGACGGCGCAGCAGAACGGGCGGGTGACGGCGGAGCTGCGCTGCGCCTCCGTCGAGATGATGCGGTAACGTCGAGGGCCGAGTTCCCCAATCAGAGCGGCATGCACGCAGGGTCCGCGGCAGCCCGCGGCGGCCTGGCCACGGCTGCCGCGGCGCGCAGGTGCTTCGGCGGGGTGCGGGCTTGTGCGCGAGTCCGTTCGCCGCCCATGTTCCGCGGCGGTAAATGCGCTTGACGGAACCGCATGATTCCAGCAGCGGGCGTGCTCTCGACAGCGTCAGGCCGCTCTGCGAGCGGACGCTACCCGCGGACCTGACCGAACACCCATGCTTCGCAGACTGTTGTGGATCGACTGCACCGCAGGTGCGCTCGCAGGCGTGCTGGTCCTTACGCTCAGCCCGTGGCTCAGCCGCCTCTACGCACTTCCGCAGGTACTCCTTCTGTTCGTCGGCGCAACCAACCTGCTCTACGCCTCGTTCTCCTTTTCCCTCGCCCGCCGGGCCGAGCGGCCGATGTCCCTGATCAAGCTGCTCGTGTTTGCCAATGCGGCGTGGGTTCCCGTGTGCCTGGGACTGGCGGCGACCTTCTGGAACAGGGCGACGGTGTTCGGCATCGCTCAGCTGATCGGTGAGGCCGTCTTCGTGGGCGGGTTGGCCGCTCTGGAGTGGAAGCTGAGGCACCAGCTCACCACGGGGGCTGTGCGCGTCAGCGGGGTGCCGGGGGCGAGGCTCGAGGGGGCGTGAGCGGGTTGACGGTCAGCGGGAGCGACGGCCGTGCGAACGGTGCGCGCACGGCCGCACTCCTCAGCGGGACGGCCCCGCCCGCCGCTACATCGGAAACGAGAGCCCGTGCTCCTGGCATAGACGCTCGATGCTGTCGTAGTCCACCTCCAGCCCGTACCGCGCGTCCATGGCCGCCGCGCTCTCGCCCGTCATCGCTTCTGGATCGGCTCCCAGCTCGGCGAACATCTGCTCGAACCCGCCGGGAGCGATGATCTCAAGCACACGGCATACGCCGTCGCCGGCGTTCCAGAAGGTGTGCCACTGTCCCCGGGGCTTGAACACCAGGGTCCCGGGCTGCGCGATGGCGACCTCGGTCCCCAGCAGGGCCCCCATCGTCCCCTCCAGCACGTAGCTGTACTCGTCTTCTCTCGTGTGCCGGTGGAGCGGGGCCGCGAGCGTACGGGGCGGGATGGGGTGCTCCACCATGGACAGCTTGCCCTGCGTGTCCGCCGCCCGCGCCAGAAAGCGGACCCCGAAGCTGCCCAGGTCCACGAAGGCGGCATGCTCGCGGGTCACGAGCTGCGGGGAGGGCGCCGGGATCGGGGATGCGAAAGCGGAAGGCTCCATGGACGTGCACCGTTGTGGTTCGGGAGGAAGAGACGCGGTCGGGTTCGCCTGCCTTCCCAGGTTCAGGCGCGTACGGCCATTGCCAATCTACTCTGGAGATTTCGCCTGGCCGAACGGCGTGATCCCCGTCCGGCGCAAACCGGCGCAGCAGCCGCGGCGATCGCTGTCGTACGCCCCGGATTCAGCCTCTACCGACCACACGATATTACCTCCCCGGGCCGTCCGCACCAGGGCGGCAGCGGCCGCGGCCGACTTTGCGCGGCTCACTCGTCGCCGTTTACCTCACCGGCAGCACGTTGTCGGCTGAGTTGCGGTCGATGTAGAAGTTGTAGGGGTCGATGCCGGCATGCGTCGGCTTGCGGTCGGTCACGAACCGCAGCACCTGGCGCCCGGAGCGGATGGGGCGGCGCTCCATCAGCACCACGTCCGCCGCGTCGAAGGCGTCGCGGCCGGGCTCGGCGGTAAAGAGGCCGATCTCGATGCGCTCGGCCAGCGGCGTCTCCGTCTCGACGCCCTTGCCATCGGCGTAGAACTTCTTGGCCTCCACCGGCACCGTCACGTCCCAGCGGCCGTCCGCGCGGCGGACCGCCGTCGGCTCGACCACTTCCAGGTGGTAGAGGGTGATGCGCTCGAAGAGGTCGGTGATCAGCGCCTGCTCTTCCGGCGTCTTCGCCTCGGCGCGCAGGGCCGCGACCAGGTCCAGCGAGCGGGGGAACGGCGCGCCCGCGAACCGGTACCGCTCCAGCAGCGTCCGCAGCGCCCGGTTGACGGCATCCTCCCCCAGCCGCACCTGCAGCAGGTACATCGCCATCGCGCCCTTGCGGTAGGTGACGTGGTCCTGCCCGGTCACGCGCGTGAGCGTCGGCTCCGCCGCCGCGGAATAGCCCCGGCCCGCCAGGTAACGGTCCAGCTCGTACCGCAGGTAGCGGCGCATGTAGTCCTCGCCGCGCAGCTTCTTCATCACCATCTGCGCGGAATACTGGGCCAGGGTCTCGGAGAGCAGCTCGCGGCCCTCCATGTCCGCGCCGACCACCTGGTGCGCCCAGTACTGGTGCGCCAGCTCGTGCGCGGTGAGGTAGGTGACGTAGTCGATCGACTCCGGCGCGCGGAAATCGGAGGCGAAGCCCACGTCTTCCGAATAGGGGATGGTGCCGGGGAACGCCTGCGCAAAGTCCAGGTACCCCGGAAACTCCACGATCCGGGCGTGGTCGAACGGATAGGGGCCGAAGTTGGCCTGGTAATAGTCGAGCGCGGCCGACAGCGCGTCGAGCATGCGGTCCACGTTCCACGCGTGGGCGGGGTGGTAGTAGACCGCGAGGTCGATACCGGCGTGCCGGCGGTGCTTCTCCGCGTAGCGGGCAGACTGGATGGAGAAGCGCGGATGGATCGGCACGCCGGACACGAAGCGCGCAATGCGCCTGCCGCCGCGGACGACGTCCGAGACCTTGTTTCCGGGCGCGAGCGGCACCTGGTCCGCCGACGTGGACACGGTGATGTCCGCCTTCGCCCATCCGCGGCCGTACGTGGTGTTCGCCGTCGCGGCAAAATCTTCCAGCTTCGCGATCCCGGGCGCCTCCGGCAGGCCGTACTTCCGTCGCGTCTGGGGATCCTGCAGCGTGAAGGCGCGGACCAGGCCGATCGCCGGCAGCAGGTGAGTCTCGTTGAGGAACGTGCCGTTCTCCACCAGCCGGGTGAACGTCGGCTGGTTGCGGAAGCCGCGGAGCTGGAGCCGCGTCTCCCAGTCCATCACCCGCTCCTCGCCGGGCTGCATCGGGCGGTCCAGCCGATAGATGCGGTAGCCGTACCGCGCGTCGTCGCTGATCAATCGCGCGCCGGGGATTGTGGCGCCGGCGAGCTCCAGGTCGTCGCCCAGCACGCGGACGTGGATGTCGGGAATCGCCTGCGCCGTCTGGTTGCGGAGCCGGTAGCGGCCCTTCGTCACCGCCCGCCGCTCCTCCGGGTAGAGGGCGACGTCCAGCGCCAGGTCCACGATCTTCGGCTGCGGCAGGTCGGCGTACCTGCCGTACTTCTTTTCGTACGCGGCCATGTGG
This sequence comes from Longimicrobium sp., assembly GCA_036259455.1. Classification (GTDB taxonomy): domain Bacteria; phylum Gemmatimonadota; class Gemmatimonadetes; order Longimicrobiales; family Longimicrobiaceae; genus Longimicrobium. Next base: position 5,938 of record DATABT010000861.1, read on the forward strand.
GCCTCGCTCGCGCCCTGGGTCCGGTACTCGTTGAGGACGTCCGTGTTGTAGTACCCGTACGCGCCCGTGGCGGTGAACGTCAGCAGCGCCGCGCCGGCCACCCAACCCGGCGCACCCGCCAGGCGCCGCCGCGCGAACGCGAGCCTCGGCTTCAGCCGAACCTCGGTCCCGCGCCTCCACAGCAGGTGCGCGGCCACCAGCAGCAGCACGGCGAACGCGCCCCAGTACACGCGGAAGGTCCATGCGCCCTGCCAGAACGACCCGGCGCCATTCATGTCGCTGAGCAGCGTGGCGGGCGTCCCGCCGTACAGGAGCAGGTTGTGGTCGATGGCCGTGTTCATCTGCTGCCACGCCAGGAACACCACCATGATCCCCCAGCCGACCGCCTTGTGGGGGCTGAGCGCCTGCACGAAGATCGCCAGCGCGGCCAGCAGCAGCATGTCCCAGGTCCCCGGCAGCACGTACCACAGCAGGTACTTGCCCAGCTCCAGGTTCGTGTATCCCAGCGACAGCTGCAGGACGACGGACGCCACGACGCTCGCCAGCAGCATGGCCATCAGCACCAGCCCCATCGCCGCCGTCTTCGACACCACGTACACCCAGCTGGGCATCGGCGCCGCGTCGATCAGCTCGTGCATCCGCCGGTCGCGTTCGCGCCAGACCAGCTCGCCCGCGTAGTAGATGGCCACGATCAGCGGAACCATCCCCATCCCTTCCGCGATCTCGGGAATCATGGAGAGCGTGGTCGGGTAGGTGGGACGGCCGTCCGGGTCGCGCTGGGTGGTCAGGACGAGGAGGGTGATGTACATCCCCCACGCCATGAGCACCGCGAAGGCCGGGCTCAGGACCACCTGCCTGATCTCGAACCGCGTGCGCATCCACAGCAGCGTGCGCAGCGCCGCCTCACCCTGCCGGGGCCGGGGCAGCACCGCCGTCTCCGCGACGCGCGGCGCCTCCGCGGACGCCGTCTCCGCGAGCTTCTGCCTCTTCCGCGCGCGCTTCGACATCCCCGGCCTGGCGACGCTGAAGGCGGCGTACGCGAGCGCCAGGCAGAGGAGGGCGATGCCGATCCAGACCAGGCGGTTGTAGAGCAGCGCTCCGGTGAACTCGGGGAGCCGAACGTTCCGTTCGGCCGCCGTCCAGTAGCGCGTGGCGTCGCTCAGGGCGCGCATGCCGAACGGATCGGCGACGGCGACCGCCGTCTGCAGCCCCGGCCGATCCTCGAACGCTCCCTGGAGCACGAAGAAGCCCGAGACGAAGCCGATCACGCCCAGGTACGTCGCCATCATGGAGCGCGTGACGGTCGCCAGCGCGAAGAAGACGGCGGAGTGGACGAGGAGGTTGGGCAGCGCGACCAGAAAGTAGCCGTAGAGGTGGTCGGCCAGCCGGACCGGCCCGAGGGCCGCGGCATCGGCCCACGGCATCCGCGATCCCAGCCCGATGCCGAGCGGCACGAGCGCCAGGCAGAGCGCCGCCACCGCGAACGCGCCGAGAAAGCGGCCCACCAGATAGTCGGCCTTGCTGATGCGCGTCGAGCGGATGATGGGGCCGAAGCCCGTCTCGTCGTCGCGGATGACGGCGTTGGCCACGAACGAGGTCGTCACGAACATGAAGACGACCGATACCATCAGGTACTTCCGCAGGGTCGCGAGGGCCGCGTTCTCCAGCAGGCCGCCCTCGGAGGCGAGCCCGAAGCCCGCGCTCGTCGAGAGGAAGAAGAACGCGAGCGCCGCCGCGGCCGATACCCACAGCAGCGGGTTGCGGAGCAGGTAGCGGAATTCGAAGCGGGCGAGGTTGGTGAGCATCGTTCCCCTCAGGCGGCGCGGCGCGACTGCGCGAGCGTGGAGAAGTAAACGTCCTGCAGTCCGGCGTCGACCGGGGCAAAGCCGTCGCCCGGGTCCAGGTCGGCGAGCACGTGGACGATGGTGCGTCCGGCGAACAGGCGGGTGGAGAGGACCTCGTACCGCTCGCGATGGGAGGCCAGCTCGCCGCGATCCACCGTCTTCATCCAGATCCTGCCGCGGGTGGAGTGGATGAGCTCCAGCGGCGCCCCTTCCAGCTGGACACGCCCGTCCGCCAGCACGGCCATGCGCGGGCAGAGATCCGCCACGTCCTCCACGATGTGCGTGGAGAGGATCACCACCACGCTCTCGCCGATCTCGGCCAGCAGGTTCAGAAAGCGGTTGCGCTCCTCGGGATCCAGGCCGGCCGTCGGCTCGTCGACGATGATCAGCTCCGGGCCGCCGATCAGCGCCTGGGCAATGCCGAAGCGCTGCCGCATGCCGCCCGAGAAGCCGGAGAGCGTCTTCCTGCGGACGCTCCAGAGGTTCACCTGGTGGAGCAGGGTCTCGACCGTGGTTCTGCGATCGGCCGCGGACGCGACGCCTTTCAGCACGGCCATGTGCTCGAGCATCTCGTAGGCGGAGACGCGCGGGTACACGCCGAAGTCCTGGGGGAGGTAACCGAGCGTGCGCCGCAGCTTCTCCGGCTCGGCGATCACGTCGATCTCCCCGAAGCGGATGGTCCCCTCGGTCGGCGTCTGCAGCGTGGCGATCGTCCGCATCAGCGTCGACTTGCCGGCGCCGTTCGGACCCAGGAGGCCGTACATGCCGCGCGGGATCGACAGGGTGACGTGGTCCAGGGCGCGCGTCCCGTTGGCGTACACGTGGCTGACGTCGTGAAGGTCCAGCATCGATTCTCGCGGGTGAGGGCGTGGGTGGGTGCAGCGCGATGTGTCGCGGGACGGGAGGAATCACCGGCTCCGCTGCCGCAAGGTTGCAGGCCGCGTGAAGTCTCGGAAGCCGCTGTTCGCCGAATGGCAGATCGGGACGGTCGAATGGCGGTTTTGGAGGTCGCGGGCCTGCGCAGGGCGCTCGTATCATCATGGGGAGACCGCCATCCCCATCCGCCCGCACGCGATTGATTCGATGCACCTGACCCTGTTGGCCGCTATCCAGACCCCCGCGCAGACGTGGACCGCGGATGAGGTGGCGGGCGGCGTGATCCGGTTGAGCACCGGGCTCGCGGTCGCGTTTCTCGTCTACCGTCTCGTTCGCCGGGTGTCGTGGCCGCGGCCGTTCCGCCTCCGGTTCGCGGCGCTGCACCTGGTCGCCGCGCCGGCCGCGGCCATGGCGTGGCTCGCGTTCGCGACCGCGCTCGAGGCCCTCGCCAGGGTGACGCCCGACGTGCAGGGCGCCGGCCGGGTGGAGATGTTCCTGTTCATTGGCACCATCTTCTACGCCATCGTGGCCGGGGTTGCCCATTCCGCAGAGGGGAGCGCGCGCGCCGCGCGTGCCGAGGCCATCGCCGCGCGCACGCAGCTGGCGGCGCTGCGGGCGCAGCTGCACCCGCACTTTCTCTTCAACGCGCTGCACACCGTCGTGCAGCTCATCCCCATCGAACCGGCGCGCGCGGCCGAGGCGGCGGAGCTGGTGGCGGACCTGCTGCGCGCCACCCTGGAGGAGCAGCGCGACGAAGTGAGGCTCGAGGACGAATGGAGGTTCGTGTCGCGCTACCTGGCCGTCGAGCGGATCCGCTTCGGCGACCGGCTGGTCGTTCGCGAGGACATGCCCGACGACCTGCTGGACGAGCGCGTTCCCGCGTTCGCGCTGCAGACGCTGGTGGAGAACGCGGTGCGCCACGGCGCGGCGCCCCGCGTGGCCGCGACGGAGGTCGTGGTCACCGCCGCGGGCAGCGCGTCCGAGCTGACGCTCTCGGTCCGGAATACGGGCGACGGCGGGCCAGCACGCGCCCCGGAGGCTGGCGCGGGAACGGGGCTGGCGCGGCTGCGCGAGCGGCTGGCGGTGCTCTACGGCAGCGCGGCGAGGCTGGACTGCCGGCCGGCCTTGGGCGGCGGGTATGAGGCGGTGCTCGTGGTGCCGCGCTCTCGCGGGAGGAAATCGTGAAGGTGACCGCCTTCGTCGCCGACGACGAGCCGGTTGCGCGCGCGGGGCTGCGCGCCATGCTGGAGGCGTTCGACTGGGTGCACCTGGTCGGGGAGGCCGCCGACGGGGAGTCGGCGGTGAAGGAGATCGAGGCGCTGCGGCCGGAGCTCCTCTTTCTGGACGTGCAGATGCCGGGGCTGCTGGGCACCGACGTGCTGCGCCGGCTGGAGCGGCCACCGTTCGTCATCTTCACCACGGCGTTCTCCGAGCACGCGGTGACCGCCTTCGAGCTCGGCGCGGTGGACTACCTGCTGAAGCCGTTCGGCCCTTCGCGGCTCGCCGCCGCGATGGAGCGCGTGCGCTCCGCGCTCGGCGAGCCCGCGCCCATCGACGCCCTCGAGCGGCTGAGCGGTGCGCTGGCGGGCGGGCCCATCAGCCGTCTGTTCGTGAGGATCGGCGGAACGCTCGTTCCCCTTCCGGTGGAGCGCGTGTCGTGGTTCGAGGCCAGCGGCGACTACGTGACCGCCCACGCGGGGAACGCCCGGCACCTGCTCCATCTCTCGCTGAGCCGCCTGGAGGCTCGCCTGGACGCGCGGCGGTTCGTGCGCGTGCATCGCACGCACATCGTGAACCTGGACCAGGTGCGCGCGTTCCGGCGCGATGGCCGCGGAAACCTGGAAGCGGAGCTGCTCGACGGCGCGCGCGTGCCGGTGAGCCGCGCGCGCGCCCAGGAGCTCAGGAGCCTGGGACGGTAGCACGCGCGCGCTCGCCGATGCACCGTCCGCTCCGGCGCCCGCGGCGAAGGCGAGCGTTCATCCACCCGCACCGGGGTCCCGACGCGCCGCCTCGTCCACCCCCTCCCTGCGCGGCCGCCCGCCGCGGGGCTTTGCTTCCGGCGCAAAACGGCGCAGCAGCCGCGGCTCGCTTCGCCACGGCTGCCGCGGTCGGGCCTTCTGCCGCGAGCCGGCGATGCGGCCGTGCCCGTCCGGCGGAGCAACGCTGGTCCGGCGTCCGACAGACGCTATTGGTTGGCCGCGCCGGCGCGGCGTGCTTCGCGGGCGAATCGGGACCCGTTCATCGCGGAGGTCATCATGCGACGCACCACCCTCTTCCTGCTGGCGTTCCTCCTTGCGCTCCCCGGCGCGCCCGCCGCGGCGCAGGGAGGGACGGCGTTCGTTGGGCCCGAGCGGCTCTTTACGGTGATCGTCCCCCACGGGTGGCGGGCGCGGGTCGATCCGTCGCCCGAAGGGCCGATCACCTGGTTGACCGACGGTACGGCGTACGTGACGGTAATGGGCGGCCGGGTGGACGTGACGCGCGTCGCGCCGCGGTTGCGCGCCCGCTTCCTGGAAGAGGGAAGCCAGCCGTATTTCCGTGGCTGGCTGGACGCCCTCCGCGACCTGGGGCGGGTGCAAGCCAGGCCCGTGGCGCGTACGCGCGCGTTCGGCTATCCGGCGCTGCGCCTGGACGTGACCTACCGGCGCGGCGACGCGCGCGACCCGCGCACCGGGTACGCGCTGTACGTGCAGGGCGACCGCGCCACGTACTTCATCACCGCGACCGCGCCGGCCCGCGCGTTCCCCGCCGCCGACCGGCTGGTGGCGGCGTTGCGCCTGGAAGGTGCACGATGAGCGCGCCAGCGGTGGCGCCGGAACGGATGGCCGCGGCCGGGAGGGCGTTCCGGTACGACGCCTTCATCAGCTACGCCAGCGGCACCCGCGAGGGAAAGGGCTCCACCTTTGACCGGCGGGTGGGCGAGCGGCTGCAGCGGCTGATGGAAACGTACCGCGCGCCCCGCCGCGGCCGGGGCGGGCGGGCGGCGCGCATCGGGCGCGTCTTCCGCGACCGCGACGAGCTGCACGCCACCAACGATCTTCCGGAGATGCTGCGCGAGGCGCTGGCCTCGTCACGCTACCTGATCGTGGTGTGCTCGCCGCGCGCCCGCGCCTCGCGCTGGGTGAATCGCGAGGTGGCGGAGTTCGCGCGGGTGCGCGGGGTGGAAAACGTGCTCCTGCTGCTGATCGAGGGGGAGCCCGAGGAGTCGTTTCCCACAGCGCTGGAGGAGCTTGCGCCGGGGGTGTCGCCGCTGGACCGCTACCTGGCCGCCGACATCCGGGGCGAGTCGCCGGCGGAGTCCATGCGCCTGCTGAAGCGCGAGAAGCTGCGGCTTATCGCCCCGCTGCTGAACTACGGCTTCGACGACCTGCGGCAGCGCGAGCACGAACGGAAGGTCCGGCGCCTGGCGACGCTGGCGACGGCCGCGGCCGTGCTGGTGATGGGGCTGGCGGCCCTGGCCCTGGCACTCGAGGCCGCCCGCACCCGGGCGCAGGCCAGCTACGAGCTCGCGCTCACCTCGGCCAGCCGGATCATGGCCGTGCTGTCGGGCGCCTCACCGGGCATGCGGTCCATCAACATCCAGCAGGCCAGGGAGGACGCGGACTCGCTGGTGCGGCTCGATCCGCGCAACGCGAGGGCGGTGACGCTGCTGCGGACCCTGTACGCACTGGAGGCGACCGACAAGCGGGAAACCGGCGCGACGGAGGCGGAGGTGGACTTGGCGTACGAGCGGGCGCGGGCGCAGGTGGTGGCGCAGATCGTCAACCGTCTGCGCACCCTGGACCCCGGCGCCCAGCCCGAACGGGATGCGCTGGTGATGCCCAACGAGGGGGAACGCGCCGGCGCCCGGATCATCCTGGCGAGCCTCGAGCAGTTCCTGCAGACCACGGTCTCGCGCCACACGGCCGAGGACTACGCCGAGGAGGCGAGCAAGTACGTGCTGCTGCTGAACATGGCCGAGCCGGCGGACCGCGCCGAGGCCCGTCGGGTGCTCAACGTGGCGCTCACGATGTTCGACCGTGCGGGAATCATGGAAGGCTCCGCGCGCGACGCCAC
>DATABT010000862.1:0-7885 GCA_036259455.1 Longimicrobium sp.
GCTGACGCTCATCCTGCTTGCCAACAGCGAGGGGCTGTGGTGGGAGAATCCGCTCGATGCCGCGCAGGTCGAGCGCTCCCCGTTCGCGGCGGCGTTCCTGCGGCGCTTTCGGAAGTAGCCCCGGTCCCGGTATCCGCCACGTGATTTCCCTCGTCGGCGCCGCGGGGATCATGAGCGGGCGGGCGCGCGCCGGGCGCCTCCCTGAATAGAACGGAAACCGGACGAGGTCCGTCGAGCGAGGCGTGGCACCTGCCCGGGCGAGTAGATTTCTCAGTCGGCGCCGCAGGTTCCTGCACCGGCAGCGATCACGCGGCGCCTCCTTCGAAATGACAGCCGCGGCGCGAGCGACTTTCATCCCACAGGGTGCGCGCAGCGCCGAATGACTCAGGGGAATCAATCTAATCTTCGAAGATTCGGGATCGGCGGATGACGGAAATGGAGAAGATGCTGGCGGGCGAGCTGTACGACGCGCAGGACCCGCAACTGGTGGCGGAGCGGCGGCGCGCCCGCGGCCTGCTGCGCGCGCTCAACGCCTTGCGCGACGAGGAGCGGGACGCGCGGCTGGGCATCATCCGCGAGCTGGTGGGCGCGGCGGGAGAGGGCGTGTGGATCGAGCCGCCGTTCTTCTGCGACTACGGCGGCAACATTCACCTCGGCGCCCGCGTGTTCTTCAACTTCAACTGCGTGGTGCTGGACGTGGCGCGGGTCACCATCGGCAGCGACACGAAGTTCGGGCCGGCGGTGCAGATCTACACGGCCACGCATCCCCTGCACTTCCAGGAGCGGCGCGCGGGGCTGGAGGCGGGCAAGCCGGTCACCATCGGCTCGGACGTGTGGGTGGGCGGCGGCGCCATCATCCTTCCCGGCGTGACCATCGGCCACCGCTCGGTCATCGGCGCGGGGAGCGTAGTGACCAGGGACGTGCCCGACGGCGTGTTCGCCGCGGGGAACCCGTGCCGCGTGGTCCGCCTGCTGGAGCCGTACGGGCGCCACGAGCATCCGCTGTCGGCGCCGCACGAGGGAATGAAGGGGTGAATGGGCGCAGTGACACTCCAACGCCCCTTTCATCTTTCACCTTTTCTCTTTCACCTCGTCACCCCTTCACTTTTGTCCAGAGTCTCGCCAAACGGACCACGCGGTGTATATTGTCGCCGCCCGTGACGTGAGCGGGCCCCAGCCGTAGTCCGTACCCTGAACCGCTGCAAGACGATGCTGATCGGCGTCCCGAAAGAGATAAAGACCAACGAGAACCGGATCGCCCTGGTGCCCGCGGGCGCCGAGGCCCTGGTGCAGGCCGGCCACCAGGTGATGGTGGAGCGCGGCGGCGGCCTGGGCAGCGGCTTCACGGACGACCAGTACGAGGCCGTGGGCGCCACCATGCACAGCGTGGACGAGGTGTGGGCCCGCGCCGAGATGATCATGAAGGTCAAGGAGCCCATCGCGGTGGAGTACCCCCGCACCCGCGAGAACCAGCTCCTGTTCACCTACTTTCATTTTGCCGCCGACGAGGCGCTGACGCAGGGGATGATCAACTCCGGCGCGGTGTGCGTGGCGTACGAGACGGTGCAGCTGGCCAACGGCGAGCTGCCGCTGCTCACGCCTATGTCGGAGGTGGCGGGGCGCATGGCCATCCAGGCGGGCGCCAAGTACCTGGAAAAGTTCTACGGCGGCCGCGGCATGCTGCTGGGCGGCGTGCCGGGCGTGGCGCCGGCCAACGTGGTGATCATCGGCGGTGGCGTGGTGGGCACCAACGCGGCCAAGATGGCCGCGGGGCTGGGCGCGCGCGTCACAATCCTGGACCTGTCGCTGGAGCGGCTGCGCTACCTGAGCGACGTGATGCCGGCCAACGTGGAGCTCATCTACAGCAACCGGCACAACCTGCTGGAGCGGGTGGAGCAGGCGGACCTGGTGGTGGGCGCGGTGCTCCTGCCGGGCGCCAAGGCCCCCAAGCTGATCAAGCGCGCCGACCTGAAGAACATGAAGAACGGCTCGGTGATCGTGGACGTGGCCGTTGACCAGGGCGGCTGCGTGGAGACCATCCGCCCCACCACGCACGAGGACCCCATCTACGAGATCGACGGCGTGATCCACTACGGGGTGGCCAACATGCCGGGCGGCGTGCCGCGCACGTCGACGCTCGCGCTGACCAACGCCACCTTCCCGTACGCCCAGCGCCTGGCGCGGCTGGGGTGGAAGGAAGCGTGCAAGCAGGACCCGGCGCTGGCGCTGGGGCTGAACGTGGTGAACGGCAAAGTGACGTATCCCGGCGTGGCCGAGGCGTTCGACCTGCCGTACACGCCGGTGGAGCAGGTCCTGGCCTGAGCCACGGCCGGCCGGCGGCCACGGGGGGACAGTCCGCACTCGCGGGCTGTCCCCCCTTTTTGTGGTGTTGCGCGGCAGCCGGCGAATCGGAATGGCCGCCTTCGTGGCGCATCTTTTACGCATTCATGCGATGGATCTTGCTAAATCACGTCCCTCTTGCGATGTTCATTATCCGACGATTTGTATTTCCTACACCCCGAGCCGAAAGGTGCACCATGGGGACCCAATGCAAGGCGCTGCTCTGCACACTGCTCGTGTTCCTCGCCGCGTGTGGAGGTGACGCGGTCATGGGCTCGCAGCCCAACGCTCAACGCGCGTCCTTTCCCACCGGCGCCAGCCTGACGGAGAACTGCCAGACTCTGCGCAAGGACGCGACCCCGTATTCCGGCTCTACCGTCATTCAGACCGACGTGGACAGCATCGGGAACAACTGTCTGGTCGAGATGTGCGGCATGGGCGCCAAGCCGGTCAGCATGATCTTCGTGCAGGACGGCAACAACACCAACAACAACGATCAGATCCTCTACAAGTGCCAGTCCCTGTCGTACCCCTATGCGGTGAGCGACTGGCAGGACCCGTGGGATTCCTCCAATTCGTGCTGGAACTGCGTCAATGGATGCGCGACGAACTGTCCCACGGGTTACTCGTGCTACCCCATCACCGGCACCGACGGCACGGATTGCAAGCCGTTCAAGTGTGACGTATCCGACGGAAAGGCGTGGAGGCTGGTCGACGTAGGCTACGGCGTACCCCCGAAGTGTGAAGTCCTCGACTGCCCGCCGCCTCCGCTGACCATCTCGGTCGACGGACCGAGCAGCATCAGGCCCGGGGCCGAGTGCTCGTGGACGGCCACCCCGGGCGGGGGCAACGGAAACCCGTACAGCATAACCTGGTACGTGGGGGGGACGAGCGTCGGCTACGGGCCGTACTGGACCGGCAGCAAGCCCAGCGGCGTGTACGGTTCGAACTGGACGCTGAAGGCGGAGGTCACCGACGGAAGCACCGCCACCTACACGTTGCATCCGATCTCGGAGAGTTCCGGCGCACCGATCTGTTTCAGCTAGCCGGATCGCCGCACGGAAGCCGACGGGGGGATGCGCCGCGGGGCATATCCCCCCATTTTCTCCGCGCGCCAGCCCGGCAGCCGGGATGGCGACACGCCCGCAACGCTCTAACCGTGATGACGCCACCCGACCGCGTCCGCTTTCGCAGGCTCGAATCCAACCCCGACCTGCCGCTCCCCTCGCGGCAGACGCCCGGCTCCGCCGGCTACGACGTGGCCTCGGCCGAGCCGGACTTCGTGCTGCAGGCGGGCGAGCGGCGGCTGGTGGCGACGGGGCTGGCGATGGAGCTGCCCGCGGACGTGGAGTGCCAGGTGCGCCCGCGCTCCGGGCTGGCGCTGCGGCACGGCATCACCCTTCCCAACGCGCCGGCCACCATCGATCCGGACTACCGTGGCGAGCTGAAGGTGATCGTCTGGAACGCGGGGCCGGAGCCGGTGCCCATCCCCCGCGGAACCCGCATCGCGCAGCTGGTGTTCGCGCGCTTCGTGGCGCCGGAGATCGAGGAGTCGGCGGAGCTGAGCGAGTCCGGCCGCGGCGCGGGCGGGTTCGGCTCCACGGGCCAGTGACGCGGAGCATCCCCGTGGCCACGCAGAGCCGGGACGACGACGAGGCACGGCTGAAGGCGCTCATGGACCAGGCTCGGCGGCTGGTGCCGTACGGCGCGCCCATCGTCGCGCTTCCGTTCATCCGGACGCTGCTTCCACGCCGGCGGCGAAAGGCGGAGGCCGCGCGCGCCGCCGCCCAGCGCCCGCGCGACACGCGCCAGTAGCTGCCGCAGAATGGAAGAGACGGGCGGGGCCCGGCGGAAGCGAATCCGCCGGGCCCGCCGTCGTCTACGTTTCCCCGTCAGGAACAGCGCGGCGGGAGCGAGAACGGGTCGCACACTTCGGGGCGCGTGGCCGCGAACACGGCGGGCGTGCAGCCGCAGCGCGTGTTGTGGATGGAGGGATACGGCGTGCAGCTGTCGTAGGCGCAGGTCACGGCAAAGTGGCCCTCCACCGTGCCCGGCGCGGTGGCCGTCTCGCCCGTCCGGAACGACTCCACGGCCAGCCCGTCGACGTCCAGCTTCAGCTTCTTCATCTTCGCCTCCCCGGGAGAGGGATCCTTACGCCATCGGCGTGCAGGGACAGTCGAAAGTCATTCGGGTCGGGGCCGGGCAGGTCTTGTACGGCGGCGTGGGGGCGATCTCCTGCCCCTGCACCGTACCGGCCTGCACGTCCGTTTCGGCGGTGGAGAACGACTCCACATTCAGCTCATCGGCCTGCAGCTTCAGCTTGTTCATGGCAAGGCTCCGGGGTACGGATGGGTCCCCGGCCCGAAGGCGGCCGGGCCGTTCGCCCTTCGCGAAGGGCGCGTCACGCGATGGGCGTGCAGGGACAGTCGGTGGGCTTGCTCCAGAACTGGCAGGTGACGTGGGGCGGCGTGGGCGCCGCGTCCTGCCCGTGCACCGTGCCCATCGCCCCGTCCTCGCGGGTGAGGGAGAACGACTCCACCGACAGCGCTTCCACCTGCAGCTTCAGTTTCTTCATCGGTCGTCGCTGGAAAGAGAAGAGAGCGGCCGGCGGAGACGGCCGGGCGGCCACGATCAGGGCGTGCAAGGGCAGTCGGTCGGCCTGGTCAGCAGACACGGCTTGCAGGTGAAGTACGGCGGCGTGGGAATCTCCTGGCCGTGCACCGTACCCATCCCGCCATCCGCGTCACTCGTGGGGAACGACTCCACGGCCAGTTCCTGGATCTGCAGCCTCAGCTTCTTCATCGCGCGTCCCACGTTCGGGGGGAAGGGAACGCCCGGCCGCGAGGAGGCCGGGCACGGGTGGCCATCGCCGGATCAGAGTATCGGCGTGCAGGGGCAGCAGGTGGGGTTCGAGGCGAGCAGCGAGGCGCACACCGTCTTGATGGTGGGCGCCGCGTGCGCATCCACCGTCCCCCGCCACGGCGCGCCGTCGCCGCCGGTGTGGAAGGTGTCGACCGTGAGATCCTCCAGGCCGAGTCGCAGCTTTCTCATGGGCGTGCCTCCGCGTGAACGGTGGATGCGGACGCGCTGTCTCTGCCGGGATGTGACGGCGCAATGTGTACGCATTCTAAGCCCGCCATCAAGTTATCTGCAAGTCCCACTGATGCAGTCGCAGTAAGAAGTGGCGGATCGATGGCGGACGGGCCCGCCGCCCTTCCCGCGCGCGTGGCGCAAACGCAGGCGCCGCGGCCGCCGCCCCTGCTTCTCCGCGCGCGGGCCCTTGCGTAAATCTGAAACCGTAGCAGATTCTAGCCTTCCTCCCACGCACACCATCTTCGGAAACACCCGCCCACCCCCGGCATGCCGCCTGCATGAGCACGCGGCGGCCGGGCGCGGGGGAACGGGCGTTCGGGTTGCGTATGTGCGTGGGGCGGCCTAGCTTTGCCGCCTTTCGGCAACCCCCCTCGCAACCGACACGGGCAGACGGTCTGCCCGAGGCGCCTGGAGGCCCTGAACGGCCCCCCGGCGAGAAAGCTCAGACGGACGACATGGCCTTTCGCTGGTTTCGCTCGGGCAGCTTCATCCCGGTCAACGACATCGCCGTGGACCTGGGCACGGCCAACACCCTGGTCTACGTAAAGGGCGAGGGCATCGTCCTGAACGAGCCCTCAGTGGTGGCCATGGAGAAGGCCACCAACAAGATCAAGGGCATCGGGCTGGAGGCCAAGCGCATGCTGGGCCGCACCCCCGAGGGGATCACCGCGGTGCGCCCCCTCAAGGACGGGGTGATCGCCGACGTGGACGTGACGGAGATCATGCTCCGCTACTTCCTGGAGACGGTGACCAGCAAGCGGTTCCTCAAGCTCAAGCCCACGGTGGTGGTCGGGGTGCCCAGCGGCATCACCGAGCTGGAGCGGCGCGCGGTGCGGCAGAGCGCCAGCGCGGCGGGGGCCAAGGAGGTGTACATGGTGGCCGAGCCCATGGCCGCCGCCATCGGCGTGGGGCTGCCGGTGGAGACGCCCACGGGCAACATGGTCATCGACATCGGCGGCGGCACCACCGAAATCGCGGTGATCGCGCTGTCGGGAATCGTCTGCGACACCAGCATCCGCGTGGGGGGCGACGAGATCGACAACGCCATCGTCACCTTCATGCGCAAGAACTACAACCTGATGATCGGCGAGGCCACGGCCGAAGCGGTCAAGATCCAGATCGGCAGCGCGTACAGCACCGGCGACGAGCGGGAGATGGACGTCAAGGGGCGCGACCTGGTGTCGGGCATTCCCAAGACGGTGCGGGTGCACTCGCAGGAGATCCGCGAGTGCATTCAGGAGCCCATCCAGGCCATCGTCGAGGCCGTGCGCCGCGCGCTGGAGATCACGCCGCCGGAGCTGGCCAGCGACATCGTGGACCGGGGGATCGTGATGACGGGCGGTGGCGCGCTCATCCGCGGGCTGGACACGCTCATCGCGCGCGAGACCAACCTGCCGATCCACGTGGACGAAGACCCGTTGACCTGCGTCGTTCGCGGTGCCGGGCGCATCCTGGACGACGTGGCCAAGTACAAGGGAGTGTTGACCTCCTGAGCGCCTTCAGACCTTACCTGCGCGGCGCGGGCGAACGCGGCCGCAAGCGCGACCTGGCCATGGCGGGGCTGTTCACCGCCCTGAGCGCCCTGGTGATGATGCTGCCCGAGGTGTACAAGGACGGCCTGGGGCACACCCTGCGCGCCACCGTGCTGCGCCCCTTCATCGCCGTGCAGCGCGGCGCGGCGGACCGCGAGGGGCGCTACGCCGACGCCAGCTCCCTGCGCGCCGAGCGCGACTCGCTGGCCAGCTTTCTGGTGGGCCAGGCCACCCTGGCCGCGGAGAACCGCCAGCTGCGGCAGCTGCTGGGCTTTCGCGAGCGGCTGACCTACTCGTTCAAGGCCGCCGAGGCGCGGCCCGAGGCGGGGCCCGGCTCCGAGGGCGTGCTGCGCCTGTCCGTGGGCGCGCGTGACGGGGTAAAGCCCGGCGCCCCGGTGATCACGGCCGAAGGGCTGGCGGGGCAAGTGGGGCAGCTGGGGACGGAATCGAGCACGATGCTGGCCTGGACGCACCCGCGGTTCCGCGCCAGCGTGATGACGGTGGACGGGGAGACGTACGGGGTGGCGCGCGCGCTGGAGGGGCCGGGGGGCGAAACGCTGCTGGCGTTCAGCCCGGTGGCCTTTCACACGGCGCCGGACACGGGGACGATGATCGTCACCAGCGGCGAGGGGGGCGTGTACCCGCGCGGCATTCCCGTGGGGACGGTGGCGGGGAGCGGTACGGACCCCAATGGGTGGCTGCGCATCTACTACGTGCGCCCCCTGGTGTCTCCGGCGCAGATGGGGCACGTGCTGGTGCTGGGCGACCCCGTGCGGGCGCCCACGGACCAGGACCTGGCGTCGGCGTGGGGGGTGCGCCTCTCCGGCCGGGCGCCGGTGGACAGCACGCGCATCCTTTCGCCCGACGCCGCCACCCCCGCGGCCCCCGCGGCGCCCGTGAGGCGGCAGCCGCCGGCGCAG
>DATABT010000863.1:0-11684 GCA_036259455.1 Longimicrobium sp.
CACGCGGGCGCCTCCTTCGAAATGACAGCCGAGGCGCGAGTGACTTTCATCCGACAGGGTGCGCGTAGCGCCGAATGACCGAGGATGACATCGTGCGGGGAAGAGATTTTTCAACACCCTCTCACGCTCACGTACAGCCGCGGCACCCGCTCGTGGCCCGCCTACCCGTCCCCGGCCGATGACGCTCGCTACCCCTCTCACGATTCTGCTGTTGATCGCGGGCTGCACCATTCCGCCGCGGACGGACGTTCCACCGCCCCCTGCCCCGCGGACGGTCTCCACGTGCGTCGTCTCCGCCGGACGGCTGGCGGCGGTCCAGGTGGACGTGGAGGTGGCCACGGGCGACACCACGTTCCAGGGCCGGCCATTCCGCGATGCGTTTCCTGTCACGGCGCAGTACGCGCAGGATGCGGAGTGGCAGGTGCACAACGAGCCGCTGCCGGAAGAGGTGCTGCCGCAGGACGGCGCGCGCGGCGACTATATCAAGTTCGGCAGGCCCGTCACGGCCGCGGCGGATGCGCTGCTCTGGGTCGCGGATCACCACGGCGTGGGCGTGTACGCGCAGAACGAGAACGGCCGCCTCCACGACGACGTGCTGTACGTGCCCGTTCGCCCCGGCTGCTGGTTCCAGCGCTACATGTTCATGGGCGTGGGCGAGGTGCGGGAGGGATGACCTGCCGGAGGATCGAGGACGCGGGGGCGCACACCGCCGCCCCCGCGTCTTCTCGCTTTCACCCTCCGCGCGCTCCGGGCAGACCCTCCCGCGGTAGAGCGGAGAACGCATGTTTGCCCGTGCGCCGGCGGCGCGTGCGGCGTATAATTGGCTGGCATCCGCGGGCGCGGCGCGGATGGCATTCCGCGGATTCCGCCGCGCGCCGGCCAGTGACTCCAAACGCCTGATGACCACCATCGCCCCCTCCGCACCCGCTCCTTCCTCCGCCGCCAGCTCCGCCGTTTCCCGCGCCACCGCGTTCCTGGACGCGCTGTTCCCCGTCCCGCGGCCGTTCCACGTGCGCCTGTGGGAGGGGACGGTGCTTCCGGCGCACGGAACGGCGGAGATCACGCTCGTTCTGCGCACGCCGGGCGCGCTGCGGCGCATGTTCCGGCTGCCGCTGGAAGCGCGGCTGGGTGAGGCGTACCTGCGCGGCGACTTTGACCTGGAAGGCGAGCTGTGGAAGGTGGGCCCGGCGCTGGAAGCGGCGCGTCGCGCGGCCACCTCGCCCGCGGAGCTGCTGCGCCTGGCGCGGCTGTGGCGCGCGCTGCCACGGGACGGCGCGGCGCGGGCCGGGCCCGCCGCGGCCCGCATGGGCGCGCGCGAATGGACGCGCGAGTGGGACCGCGAGGGCATCCGCTACCACTACGACGCGGGCAACGACTTCTACGCGCTGTTCCTGGACCGGCGGATGGTGTATTCGTGCGCCTACTTCGCCACGCCGCGGGATGACATTCACACCGCCCAGGAGCGCAAGCTGGAGCACATCTGCCGCAAGCTGCGGCTGCGCGCCGGCGAGCGCCTGCTGGACGTGGGATGCGGCTGGGGCGGGCTGGTGATGTACGCGGCGGAGCGGTACGGCGTGCATGCGGTGGGCGTCACCCTCAGCCAGGCGCAGGCGGAGCTGGCGCGTGAGCGGGTGCGGCGGGCGGGGCTGCAGGACCGCGTGCGCATCGAGCTGGGCGACTACCGGGACCTGGATGCGCAGTCGTTCGACAAGGCGGCCAGCGTGGGGATGTTCGAACACGTGGGGCCCGCGCGGCTGCCGGAATACTTCGCCCACGTGCACCGGCTGCTGAAGCCCGGCGGCCTGTTCCTGAACCACGGCATCGGGAACCGCCCGGTGCGGCCGGCGTCCCCGGCGCGGCGGGCGGCGCGCCGCGCCGTGCGCCGCTGGGTGCTGGGGACGGGGCATTACACCCGCAGCTACGTGTTCCCCAGCGGCGGCGCGGTGCCGGTGAGCCACGCCAACCTGGTTGCGGAGGCCGCGGGGTGGGAGGTGCGCGACGTGGAGAACCTGCGCGAGCACTACGGCCATACCCTGCGCAACTGGGCGCGGCGGCTGGAGGAGCACCGCGACGACGCAATGCGGCTCGACGCGCGCACGTACCGCATCTGGCGCCTGTACCTGGGCGTGGCGTCGTGGCAGTTCACCAGCGGCGAGCTGGCCGTCTACCAGACGCTGCTGGAAAAGCCCCCGCAAGACGGCACCGCGCTCCCGCTCACCCGCGCCGACATCTACGCGTAGACCAGCTTTCCGAGCATCACCCGTCGGGCCCTGGAAACGTCCCGGGGCCCGATGGGCGCTCCAAGGTGGCGAAGCCCTTGCCGCACCTGTAGATTGGGAGATCGGGCACGGGAACCCAATCCATCCGTTTCCGGCCTCCGGCTTCGCAGTTCCTCCCGCGTCCTCCCCGCCCGGCGGCACCCGCGCGAACGCCTCCATGGAAGTCACCCAGAACCAGGTCCCGCAGGACGAGGCTTCCGGGCGCACGCCCGATACGTCTGAATCCACCGGCGAGCCTTCGCGCGCGCGGCGAATCCTTCACCGGGCGGGGCGCGGAGCGCGAAAGACGCTGCGGTTCTTCACCCGGATCCTGGTGGTGACCGTCGTCATCACCATCGTGGCGACGGTGTGGGGGATCAACACCACGAGTGTGATCGGGCCGGTGTCGGGGCCCGTGGTAACGGACTTCACGCACCTGTACCGCATCGAGGTGGCGCGCGAAATCGCGCCCACCACGGAGGCGGAGATCGTCCAGGCCATCCGCTCCACGCAGGGGCCCGTCTCCGTGGGCGGCGGGCGGTTCAGCATGGGCGGGCAGGTGGCCACGGAGGGCGCGCTGCACATCGACATGCGGCGCTACAACCGCATCCTGCAGCTGGACACTGCGGGAAAGACGCTCACCGTTCAGGCGGGTGCCACCTGGCGGCAGATCCAGGAAGCCATCGACCCGCACGGCCTGTCCGTCAAGGTGATGCAGTCGTACGGAAACTTCACCGTCGGCGGCTCGCTTTCGGTCAACGTGCACGGGCGGTACATGGGGCTGGGGCCCATCATCAGCACCGTTCGCGCCTTTCGCATCGTCCTGGCGGACGGCTCCGTCGTCGACGCCTCGCCTACGCGGAACCCCGAGATCTTCTACGCCGCCATCGGGGGATACGGCGGGCTGGGCGTCATCACCCAGGCCACGCTGGACCTGGCGGACAACGTGCGCGTCCGCCGCACGCGCGTCACCATGCCCGTCAGTGAGTACGGCGCGTGGTTCCGGCGCGCCGTCGCGGGGCGGCGGAACGTCATCTTTCACAACGCCGACATCTATCCCAACGAGTACGACCGCATCAGCGCCGTCACCTTCACCCAGACGAACGACTCCGTCACCATCCCCGACCGGCTGATGCCGCGAAAGGACTCGTATCCCGCCAGCCGCTGGGGACAGACGGTGGTCACGGGATGGCCGGGGGGCAAGGAGATCCGCGAGCACGTGCTCGACCCCTGGCTGTACCGCGGCAACCCGGTCGTCTGGCGCAACTACGAGGCGAGCTACGACGTGCGCGAGCTGGAGCCGTCTTCCCGCGAGCGCCGGACGTACGTGCTGCAGGAGTACTTCGTCCCCGTGGCGCAGTTCGACGCGTTCGTGCGGCGGATGCGCGAGATCTTCCGGCGGAACGGCGTGAACGTGGTCAACGTCTCCATTCGCCATGCCACGCCGGACCCGGGGTCGATGCTGGCGTGGGCGGGGACGGAGAAGTTCGCCTTCGTGGTCTGGTACAAGCAGCGCACGGACCCCGAGGGGCGTGCGCACGTGGCAAAGTGGACGCGCGAGATGGCGGACGCGGCGCTCGCGGTGGGCGGCAGCTGGTACCTGCCCTACCAGGCGCACGCCACGCCGGAGCAGTTCCGCCAGGCGTATCCGCGCTCGCCGGAGTTCTTTGCCCTCAAGCGCCGGCTGGACCCGCGGAACCGCTTCCGCAACAAGCTGTGGGACCGGTACGATCCGGAAGGCCCCGCGCGGATGGAGCCCGGCGCCCCGGAGCGCGAGGTGCTGGCGCGGGTGCGGGGATACGAACGCCCGGAGTCGCAGAGCTTCCTGGCGCATCCAGAGTGGTTCATCGTCTACAGCGCCGACGAGTACGCGGCGTGGACGAGCGACAAGCTGCCGCACGGCTTTCCGTTCGCGAAGTCCATCGGCCAGTACTGGCGCAACTGGGGACAGGTGGCGCGCGCGTCGCGGCGGGAGAATCCGGGGAACGGGCGCTATTCGCTGATGCTGGGGGTGATCGGCGTCAGCTACTCGGTGGAGTACGCGGTCAAGGGTGCGTACGAGAACACCCTCGGCCGCGTGAGCGCGTGGACGTCGCGCGGGCGGCTGACGGACGAGGACCGCTTCGCGCACCAGGTGGCGGCGGACTACGGGCGGTTCATCCACAGCATCCCCTGGTACCGGTACCCGTTTGGATCGAAGCTGCGCGCGCTCTGGAGCGACGTGCCGCTCTGGGGAAAGGACCCCGTCCGCAAGTGGGAGCGGCGCCTGTCGATGACGGTGGAGTACGGCATCAAGGGCATCTACGCGTGGATGCTGGGGGGCGCCACGGGCGCCGCGTACACGCCGCAGGACCTCAGGATCGGCGCCGTCGTCTACGGCGACACGGCATCCCTGGCACCGGGTGATGAGCGGGTGCTGGAGCGCCGGGCGATCGGGCCGCGCCACGCGCTGGTCACCGTTGAGCGCTACGACCCGTTCTGGCAGCTGATGCGCGACGCCGCCGCGCGCGGCGACACGGTGCCCCTGGTGGAGATCGCTGGGAACGACGACATCGTGGTGACGGGGATCGCGCCGCGCGACTGGCGGTACGTGGGGCCTGACGCGGAGTTCCTGTACGCGATGCCGGTGATCACCGACCCGGCGCACATCCGCCCCGTGCTCAAGGTGCGCACCCGCGACCTGCTCCCCTTCCTGCGGCGCGTGCAGGCGGACGGGCGGATGCGCGTGGACCACGTGTACGACTACTGAGGGGAGCGGGCGCGGACGGGCCCAGCCTCCCCCGGGGTTGTTGGGGAAGGTGCGAGCGAGCGGAGGGGACGGCCCGCGGGTCTGGCGGATCTGCTCGACGTTCAAAATCACACCAGGAGGGATGATGCTCAGGAAGGTGGCATTCGGCGCGGGGCTGTTCGGAACCATCGTGGTGATCCTGGGATGGATCCCGGGGATCTCGCCGCACCAGGGGCACGAGCGGATGATGTTCGGATCGTTCGCCATCAGCGCCATCGACGACATCACCCACGGCCTCACCGCGCTGGCGGCATTCGTGGCGGCGTTCCACTCCGAGCGCGCGAGCCGGCTGTTCCTGGTAACCTTCGGGTCCTACTACGCGCTGGACGCCACGTTCTGGCTGCTGAACGGATTCGTGAACGACCTGCCGTGGACGGCGGACATCATGCTCAACCTGCCGCACGTGGTCGTCTCGTCCGTCATGCTCGGCGCGGCGTACGGCATCAAGCCCTCGGCCGCGGAGCGCGCCGGCACCCCCGCCATGGCCTGAGGGGAGGCGCTTCGATGCACGTTCGCACGTACGGATTGCGCCTGGCGGTGCTCGCGGCGGCCCTGCTCACGGCCGTGCCCGCGTGGGCGCAGGCCGTGCGGGGGCGGGTGACGGAGCAGGGGACGGGCGGACCCGTGGCCGGCGCCGTGGTGATGCTGCTGGACGCGAACGGCGCGCGCGTGACCGCCACGCTCACCGACGCGCAGGGCGCCTTCGCCATGCGCGCGGGCGGGCCGGGCACGTACTCGCTGCGCGCGGAGCGGGTGGGGTACGCCACCGCCACCTCCCCCGCCCTTTCATTGGACGCCGGCGAGACGGCGGAGCAGGCGCTGGTGCTGCAGCCGCGGCAGGTGACGCTGGAGCCGCTGCTGGTGACGGGCACGCAGCGCGAGTGCACCATCCGCCCACAGGCCGAGGCGGCCCTGGTCTGGGAGGAACTGCGCAAGGCGCTGGACGCGGCGTCGGTGGCCGACCAGGCGCGGCGGTACGGGTTCCGCAAGCGCCTGTTTCACAACGAGCGCACGTTGCGCCGGCGGCGCCTGCTGGGGCAGCAGGAGTGGACCACGCCCGGGTTCAGCGACGAGCCCTTTCACGCCACACCCGTGCACCGGCTGGCGCGGAACGGCTACGTGGAGCGCGCGGCGGGCGACTCCGTGATCTTTCACGCCCCGGACGCCAACACCCTCCTTTCCGAGGAGTTCCTGGACCACCACTGCTTCCGGCTGCGCGAGCGGCGCGGGCGCGTGGGGCTGGAGTTCGCGCCCACGGCGGACCGCACGCTCCCCGACGTGCGCGGCGTGCTGTGGATGGACCGCCGCACGGCCCGGCTGCGTACGCTGGAGTACACGTACGTCAACCTTCCCTACGAAAACCCCGGAGATGCGCTGGGCGGCGAACTGCGGTTCGAGCAGCTTCCGGACGGCGCGTGGATCGTCCGCCGCTGGCTGGTGCGCATGCCCCGCCTGCACATCGGGGACAGCGGCGTCACCTTCGTCGTGGCACTGGTGGAACAGGGCGGCGAGGTGATCGCCATCCGGCCGCGCGAGCCGTGAAAGACGGAAGCACTTGCAGCGTGCGGACGAGCGACGAGGGGCGCGGATGATGGCATTCATCCGCGTCCCCGTTTGTTTCCTCCGCGTGGTCCTTATCCCTCGGCCAGCACGCGCGCCAGGCCGTCGATGATGGTCGTCCACCCCTCCTGCGTGCGGGCGGCGTAGTCGGCCCACTCGGGCTTCATCTCGTGCGTCAGCGTGAGCTCGCATCCGCCCGTCTCCAGCGGCACGATGTCGATCTCCACGCGGTCGGCGTCGCGCGAGTGCTTCTCCACCGAAAAGGTAAAGACCAGGCGCCGCGGGCGGTCGAGCTCCAGGTACTCGCCGTGGTGCTCCACGTCGTCGCCGTCGCGGCGGTCGGTGAACACGTAGCGGCCGCCCACCCGCGGATCGACCTCCGCGCGCACCATCTGCCCCGTGGCCGTGGCGAACATGAAGCGCCCGGCCTTCTGCGGATCGAGGAACGCGTCGAACACGCGCTCCGCGCTTGCGGCGAAGCGGCGGGTGACGCGCACCACCACGAGCGGCTGCGTTTGCGTGCTCATCGGCTTTCTTCCGGGTTGGGGGGGGATGATGCGGCGGCGTCCTCGGCGTGCAGGATGGCGTCGAGGGCGTCCAGCCGCGCGTTCCAGGCGGCGCGCGTGGCGTTGATCCAGGCGGCGGCCTCGTCCAGCGCGGCGGGCTCGATGGACAGGATGTGCTCCCGCCCCGCGCGCCGCCGCCGAACCAGCCGCGCGCGCTCCAGCATGCGGATGTGCTTGCTGACGGCGTTCAGCGACATGGCGAACGGCTGCGCCAGCTCCGTGACCCGCGCCTCGCCACGCGACAGGCGCCGCAGGATCGCCCGCCGCGTGGGATCCGCCAGCGCCACCAGGGTTTCATCGAGCGTGGACTGCATCTCCATATTCAACCTTTGAGTTGAATAAGAATGTGGCGGGCGGGTCCGGATGTCAACCGATTTCCCGGACGAGCATTTCTCACACAGAGTCAGCAGAGTCACCAGAGGTTGTTCTACGCGAGAGCGAACTCTGCTGACTCTGCTGACTCTGCGTGAGACATTCCGTTGCCGTGGCCAGAGCTCTGGACCTGACGCGGAGCGTAGCGCGCAGAACAGGCCACCATGATGTCCGCGGCAGGACGGAAATCAGCATCCTTGCGGGAACGCGCTCCGCGTGCGATCGTTTCCTGTACGCGAGAACGACTTGACCCGGCGCGGTGGTGTGAGTACGATGCCATCCTATCTCCTTACGCCTGTTTGTTCGATCAATACTGCGACCCGGCTCACGGGCCGCTGCCGGGAGCGCCGACGCCCGTAGACGGCGAAGGCACCTGCGACGCGAGCGGCCCGTGAGATCCCCTCACGGGCCGATTTTCTTCGGGTTCCGCCCACGGTGGACGGCACCGCCAGCAGCAGAGAAGCCCCATGATCCCCGAGCAGCTGGTCGTCCACAAGTTCGGCGGCACGAGCGTGGCCGGCGCGGAGCGCTACCGCGCCGTCGCGGACATCGTGCAGGCGCGGCCGGAGCCGCGGCGCGCCGTGGTGGTGAGCGCCATGAGCGGCGTGACCGACGCGCTGGTGCGGGCCGTGGAGCAGGCCGGCGGCCGCGACGGCGCCTACCGCGACGTGCTGGCCTCCGTGCGCGAGCGCCACATGCGCGCCGCGCGCGAGCTCCTTCCCGGCGCCGAGGGCGAGGAGGTGCTGGCGGCCCTGGAGCGCGACCTGGCGGACGTGGACGACGTGCTGCGCGCCGCCTGGATCGTGCGCCACGCCCCCCGCGGCGCCGCCGACATGGTCGTGGGCCTCGGCGAGGTCTGGTCCGCGCGCCTGCTGGCCGCCTATCTCTGCTCGCGTGGCGAAGAGGCGGCATGGCTGGACGCGCGTGCCGTGCTCATCGCCGAGCCGGGCGAGCAGTCGGCCCGCGTGGAGTGGGCCGCGTCGCAGCAGCGCGTCGACGCGTGGGTCAAGGCGCGCGGCGGGCTGCCGCACACCCTCGTCATCACCGGCTTCGTCGCCTCCACCCCGGCGGGCGTGCCCACCACGCTGGGGCGCAACGGCAGCGACTTCTCCGCCAGCATCTTCGGCGCGCTGCTGCGGGCGGACGAGATCCACATCTGGACGGACGTGGACGGCGTGATGAGCGCCAACCCCCGCCTCGTCCCCGAAGCGCTCGTCCTGGAGAGCCTCTCCTACCGCGAGGCGATGGAGCTGGCCCACTTCGGCGCCAGGGTGGTCCACCCGGAGACGATGAGCCCCGCGGTAGAGCGCGGCATCCCCATCTACATCCGCAACACCTTCCGGCCGGAGGCGCCGGGCACGCGCATAGACCCGGACGGTGGCGCGCGGATGATCAAGGGCATCTCCACGGTCGAAGGCGTGGCGCTCGTCAACCTGGAGGGAACGGGGATGCGCGGCGTGCCGGGGCTGGGCGTGCGCCTCTTTACCGCGCTGCGCGAGGCGGGGGTAACGGCGCTGATGGTGTCGCAGGGAAGCTCGCAGCACTCCGTCTGCTTCGCCGTCCCCGCGGCGTCGGCGGAGCCCGCGCGGGTGGCTCTGGAGAACGCCTTCTTCGCCGAGCGCCACCACGGGCAAATCCAGACGCTTGAGGTGGACCCGGACTGCTGCATCCTGGCCGTGGTGGGCGACGGGATGGCGGGGCACCCGGGTGTGGCGGCGGGCGTCTTCGGCGCGCTGGGCAAGGCGGGGATCAACATCCGCGCGATCGCGCAGGGCTCGTCGGAGCGCAACATCTCCGTCGTGGTCGACGGCACCCAGGCCCAGCGCGCCCTCCGCGCCGTCCACGCCGGCCTGTATCTCTCACGGCAGACGCTGTCGATCGGGGTCATCGGCGCGGGCGTGGTGGGCGCGGCGCTGCTGGACCAGCTGGCCGCGCGCGCGGAGACGCTGCGCGCGGCGCACGGCGTGGACCTGCGGGTGCGCGCCATCGCCACCCGCTCGCGCATGGCGCGCGACGAGCGCAGGCTTCCGCTGCAGGAATGGCGCGCGCAGCTGGCCGGCGGCGAAGCGTTCAGCCTGGACTCCTTCGTGGACCACGTGCAGACGGAGCACCTGCCGCACACGGTCATCATCGACTGCACGGCGGACGAGGACATCGCCCGGCGCTACGGCGACTGGCTGCGGCGCGGCGTCCACGTCATCACCCCCAACAAGCGCGCCAACACGCTGGAGATCGGCTACTACGACGAGCTGCGCGCCGCCGGCCGCGGCCAGGGCGCGCACTACCTGTACGAGACGACGGTCGGCGCGGGGCTCCCCATCATCCAGACGCTGCGCGACCTCATCACCACGGGCGACGAGGTGCAGCGGATCGAGGGCGTGCTCAGCGGCACCCTTTCCTACCTGTTCAACGCGTTCGACGGCGTGCGCCCCTTCAGCGAGCTGGTGGCGGAGGCGAGAAAGCAGGGCTTTACGGAGCCCGACCCGCGCGACGACCTTTCCGGCGCCGACGTGGCGCGAAAGGTTACCATCCTGGCGCGGGAGATGGGGCTGCGGGTGGAGATGGCGGACGTGGACCTCGAGGGTCTGGTCCCGGCGGAGCTGCGGGAGGGGAGCGTGGACGACTTCCTGCGCCGCCTGGCGGACCACGACGAGACGCTGACCGGCTGGTGGCGGGATGCGCACGCGCGCGGCGAGCGGCTGCGCTTCGTGGGCGTGGTGGAGCGCGACGGCCGGGCCACCGTGCGGCTGCGCCCCTACCCCGCGCAGCACCCGTTCGCGCGGCTGAACCTGACGGACAACATCGTGCAGTTCTCCACGCGGCGATACACGCCCAACCCGCTCATCGTGCAGGGCCCGGGCGCGGGGCCCGAGGTCACGGCGGCCGGCGTGTTCGCGGACCTGCTGCGCCTGGCCAGCTACCTGGGAGCCCGCTTTTGACCACCCCGCGCAGGGCCACGGCCTTCGCCCCCGCCTCCACCAGCAACCTGGCCATCGGCTTCGACATCCTGGGTCACCCCGTGGGCCCCGCCGGCGACCGTGTAACCGTGACGCGGCGTGACCAGCCCGGCGTCGTCATCGGCGCCGTGAGTGGATGCGCCGGCCCGCTGCCGACGGATCCCGCCGCCAACACCGCCGGCGCCGCGATCCTGCGGCTGCTGGCGGACCACGCGCCGGAGCTGGGCGTGGAGGTGTCGATCGAGAAGGGGATCCCGCTCGGCTCGGGGATCGGCGGATCGGCGGCGTCCGCCGTAGCCGCCGTCGTCGCCGCGAACGCGCTGCTGCCGAGGCCGCTGGCGCGGGAGGCGCTCTTTCCCTACGCGCTGGCGGGGGAATTCATCGCCAGCGGCGCGGTGCACGGGGACAACGTGGCGCCGTCGCTGTTCGGCGGCCTGGTGCTGGTCCGCAGCGCGGAGCCGGCTGACGTGGTGCGCCTGCCCGCCCCGCCGGCGCTGCGGTGCGTGATGGTGCTCCCGCGGCAGCGGCTGGACACGCGCGCGGCCCGGGCCGTGCTCCCCCCCGCCATCCCGCTGCACGACGTGATCGTGCAGTCCGCCAACCTGGCGGGCGTGGTCGCCGGCTGCTTCAGCGGGGACCTGGCGCTCATCGGGCGGTCGATGCGCGACGTGGTCATCGAGCCGCACCGCTCCGTGCTGATCCCGGGCTTCGACGCGGTCAAGGAGGGGGCGATGGATGCGGGCGCCCTCGGCTGCTCCATCAGCGGCGCCGGCCCCAGCGTGTTCGCATGGTGCGATGGCGACGAGGCCGCGCACCGCATCCGCGCCGCGATGCTCGCGGGTTTCGAATCCGCCGGCGTTACGGCCGAGGGATGGACGTGCCAACCAGGCGGCCCCGGCGCGCGGCTGGAGGCGGTGGGGGAATCGACGAAAGAAGAACAGCATTCACGCAGAGCAGCAGAGAGCCAGGGAAACGGAGCGTAACGATTGTCTCTGCTGCTCTGCTCCTCTGCTTCTCTGCGTGCAAAAAAACGCCGCGGCCTGCCTTGCGCGAGGATCCATGCGGCAACGACGAAAGCCCGCCCCGATCACGAGGATCGGAGCGGGCTTCGTCAAGACAAGGCCGGCGGCGCCGTACTCTCCCACCGGGTGGCCCCGGCAGTACCATCCGCGCAGCGGGTTTT
>DATABT010000864.1:0-11215 GCA_036259455.1 Longimicrobium sp.
GGCGACCCATCGCCCGGCCCGGCGTTCTACGTCCCCTCCGGGCGCCTCGGAAACGCAACGTGCCGGTCCGACTAACGGGGGCGAGCACGGAAGTGGAACGCACTCCGCCGCCGTGACCTCTCCATCCCGGAGGAGAACCCGATGGCGTTCTACATGTACCTGGACAGGCAGGGACGCTGGCGCTGGCAACTCCTGGCCGCCAACGGCCGCATCATCGCGGATTCCGCCGAAGGGTACGTCATCAAGCAGGACTGCCGCGACGCCATCACCCTCGTGCAGAGCTCCGCGTCAGCCCCCGTCTACGAGCGGTGATCCC
This sequence comes from Longimicrobium sp., assembly GCA_036259455.1. Classification (GTDB taxonomy): domain Bacteria; phylum Gemmatimonadota; class Gemmatimonadetes; order Longimicrobiales; family Longimicrobiaceae; genus Longimicrobium. Next base: position 317 of record DATABT010000864.1, read on the forward strand.
CTGATGCTGTGGACGTGAATCGAGGCGGGCCGAGGACGCTGTCTTCGGCCTTTTCTCGTAACGAGCAGCTTCGCGCCACTCGGCACGTCAATGAGGTGGCGAACTCCCGGCACCGCTTCCCGGTGAACCGGGAGTTCGCGTTCGTGCCGATCTCCACCGCCAACACAGCCGCCGCAGAACCGGACGGCGCAATGGAAGCAATCCGCGACCCTGCTGTCCCGGCCGCTGGAGGGATCGCGCGCGCCCAGCGCGGATGCCATCGGGTAGCGTTCGGCAGCTTCGCATCCTAATTTCCAGGCCTGACCACGAGCTGACGAGGAGAGGGTGATGAATAGTGTTCCGCAGGTGCCGGCGCCGGTGAACGAGCCGGTTCTGTCCTACGCCCCGGGTTCGCCGGAGCGCGCGCTGCTCAAGGAGACCTACGCGCGCATGCACGGCGAGGAGATCGAGATCCCGCTGATCATCGGCGGGCGCGAGGTGCGCACGGGCAACATGGACCGCCAGGTCTCGCCGCACGAGCACGGGCACGTGCTGGCCCGCTACCACAAGGCCGGCGCGGCCGAGGTGCGGCAGGCCATCGACGCGGCCATGAAGGCGTGGAAGGACTGGAGCAACTGGCCCTGGGAAGACCGCCTGGCCGTCTTTCAGCGCGCGGCGGACCTGCTGGCCACCCGCTATCGCCCCATCCTGAACGCGGCCACCATGCTGGGCCAGGGCAAGACGGCCCATCAGGCGGAGATCGACAGCGCCTGCGAGCTGATCGACTTTCTGCGCTTCAACACCTTCTTTGCGCAGCAGCTGTACAGCGAGCAGCCGTTCAGCGGACCGGGGATGTGGAACCGGCTGGACCACCGCCCGCTGGAAGGGTTCGTCTACGCCGTCACGCCGTTCAACTTCACGGCCATCGCGGGGAACCTGCCCACGGCGCCGGCCATGCTGGGGAACGTGGCGCTGTGGAAGCCGGCGGCCACGGCCGTCTACAGCGGCTGGTACATCATGCAGATCCTGCAGGAGGCGGGGCTGCCGCCGGGCGTCATCAACTTCCTCCCGGGCGATCCGGGGCCCATGACGGACGAGGTGCTGAACGACCCCAACCTGGCCGGCATCCACTTCACGGGATCCACCGCCGTCTTCCAGTCCATCTGGCGGCAGGTGGGCGAGCGCATCGACGGATACAAGACGTATCCGCGGCTGGTGGGCGAGACGGGCGGCAAGGACTTCATCGTGGCCCACGCCTCCGCCGACCCGCTGGCGCTGGCGACGGCCATCGTGCGCGGCGGCTACGAGTACCAGGGGCAGAAGTGCAGCGCGGCCTCGCGCGTCTACGTGCCGCAGAGCCTGTGGCCCACGGTGCGCGAGCACACGCTGGAGATGATGGGAAAGATCCGCGTGGGCGACGTGAGCGATTTCCGCAACTTCATGGGCGCGGTGATCGACCGTAAGGCGTACGACAAGATCACCGGCTACATCAGGCACGCCCACGAAACGGAGAACGTGGAGGTCATCGCCGGAGGCACCTATGACGACTCCGTGGGCTACTTCATCCAGCCCACGCTGGTGCAGGTGCAGGACAGCGCGTACCGGCTGATGTGCGAGGAGGTGTTCGGCCCCGTCGTCTCGCTGTACGCGTACCCGGACGCGGAGTGGGAGCAGACGCTCAGGATCGTGGACCAGACCAGCCCGTACGCGCTGACGGGGGCGGTGTTCGCCAACGACCGCGCGGCGCTGGTGCAGGCGGACCGGGCGCTGCGCAACGCGGCCGGCAACTACTACGTCAACGACAAGCCCACGGGCGCGGTCGTCGGCCAGCAGCCGTTCGGCGGCGCGCGCGGCAGCGGCACGAACGACAAGGCGGGGAGCATCCTGAACCTGGTGCGGTGGATCAGCCCGCGCACCATCAAGGAGACCTTCGCCCCCGCGCGCAGCTTCGAGTATCCGTTCATGGCGGAGAAGTAACCGCCGGACGGCGGTGGACGAAAAGCGCCTCCGGGGCATCCGCTTCGGAGGCGCTTTCGTACCCGCCCGTTGCCGCTCATAGGTAATCCGGGAAAGGAATCGGATTTCCTGAGGGAGGCGCCTCACCGCACCCGCCCCGCTCACCACAGCCGGTGCGCCGACCGAAGGATCTTGCCCGTGGCACTCGAAGGCCGCCTCTGTGCAGGAGTGCCGCCTCCCAGACCGCGCCGAGGAGATCCTTCGGTCGCGCCCATGGAACTGTGTGTGGGCAGGAGTCAGCATGGGCGCTCCCTCAGGAAATCATCATTGCATTTCCGGATTTGGTATCAGGATCAGGCCTCGTCTACCCTGGCCAACACCGCCACCTGAAAGCTCATTCGCAGCAGATACCCGTCCGAGTCGCGCACGCCGAGGTTGGCGGTGACCTTGATGCGCTGCTCCTCCGAGTTCCACGCCGCGGTGACTCGGTCGACCGCCCACCCCGCGTCGTCGGCAACGTTGTCGTTGGAGATGCTGTTCAGCGAAGCGGTGGCCACCGTCCGGAGCACCTCGCCGGCGGAAAACACCTCTCCTATCTCGCGCGGTCCGGCACCGGGCGATCGGGTCCATAGCGTGCACCCCGACCCGCACCCGGCGGGGAGGAAGAGACAAGCCATGGTCCCTCAACACGATAGCCGCAACCAGGGAGGTAGCGCCCGGTGCCCGCGGCGGGCCGCGCACAGGGTGGGGTTGTATCTTTCTGAAGCATGCGAGCATCACAACGTACGACCGCGAAGAGCACCCACGGTGCGGCCCGCGGCCTTCATCGATGAGGATGAGCGCCGAGCCTGCCACTTTCCTTTTGCGAGATAAAATGCTTGATGAAGATCTCCGGACGCATTACCCTGCATGTCCCCCTCATCTCTCCCCAACCTGAAGGAGGAGACCATGCGCCTGGACCTGAGCGGACTGCAGGTGGAGACGTTCGAGACCGCCGCCGCGGGCGACGTCGCCGAGCCCATCTGGACGGACAAGGGCGGACCGGAGTCGTACTGCTACGTCTGCTATCCCACGGGCAACACCGATCCGGCGTGCCAGCCAAAGGACACGATCTACTACCCGTGCCCGCTGCCGGACACCTACTTCTATCCGTGCACGCAGGACCACCAGCAGACGTGCGTGGGCTGCGCCTGAGGCGGCGCGGCGCGGCTCCGCCGCCCCCGGGGTGATCCGGCCCGGCGGGATCACGCGAAGGACGCCGGGAGCCAAGGAGAGGACGCGGAGGGAGCCTGCGCCCGCGTCCTCTCGCCTTGCCGCGCCCTCCGCGTGACCTCCCTCCCGCGGGGTTGACAGGGGCGGAGAGCCGGGTTATCGTCGAAAACAGAAGCCGCCACAATCGGCGGCGAATCGAACAGACGCGGGCCGATCCAGGCTCCTGACCGGCACAATCGCCGGGCGGGAGCTTTTTTGTTGTCGCAGACATCCACGAGAAGCGGGCCCCGGAGGCCCTGTCCGGCACAGCGCCGGGCGGGGCCTCCGTGCGTCTGCGCGCGCCCCGGCAGAACGGCGGCGCGCCCCATCACCCGCAGGGAGGGCACAGGCCGCCGTGACGGCAGGCAGACGGCTCCGCGAGGGACGCGGCGCCCCACCACCGCTCACGGGAGAACGCACATGCCTACCCCGAGTTGCCCCACCCTCACGCCGCCGTCGCCCAGCCGCCAGGCAGACGCGCAGAGCATCAAGGACCAGGCGCAGGCGATGAGCAACCGGCCCATTCCGCAGCACGTGAACAACTGCGAAGAGGCCGACTACCCGTACGTCTTCAACTACTCCAAGGCCCTGCGGCACGACGCCAGCGGCAACCCCGACGCGGCCAGCTACCAGTCGCTGCTGAACGCGCTGCAGGCCAGGACGCACGCGGCGTTCGAGGCGGTGCAGGACGGCCCCGGCCCCAAGCGGCTCACCAACCCGCAGTCGGGGCTGCAGTATCAGCTGGAAGGGTTCGATCCGCAGGCGCTCACCATGCCGCCCGCCCCGCGCAACGACCGCCCGCGCGCGGCGGCGGAGATGGCGGAGCTGTACTGGATGGCACTGGCCCGCGACGTTCCCTTCATCGACTACGACACGCAGACCGGTACGCCCGGCACGGTGCTGAACCGCGCCGCGCGCTCCCTCTCCTCCCCCTGGTGGGGCGGCGAGTTCACGGAGTTCGCGGGGCCCAAGGTGTTCGGGCGCGTAACGGCGAAGACCCTCTTCCGCGGCATCTACCCCGGCGAGCTGGTGGGGCCGTACGTGAGCCAGTTCCTGCTCAAGGGGAACGCCGCCCCCACGTCGGCCAACGGGGTGCCGGGGCGCAACGCCAGGGACGGGCAGATCAGCTACGGCGCGCGGGTCATCGACCAGCGGCAGCGCACGGTGCTGGGCGGGGTGAACTTCCTGACCAGCTTCGGCACGTGGCTGCAGGCGCAGAACGGCGCGGACTTCCGCGGGCAGGACCAGGTGGACCCCACGCGCCGCTTCATCCGCAACCTGCGCGACGGGGCCAACTTCGTGCACTTCGATCTCGTGCTCGACGCCTGGTACAACGCCGCGTGGTACCTGCTGTCGGAGCCCACGGGGACGCAGCTGACGGCCAACCCGGGGACGGTGGTGATGCGCGACCGCGAGTTCCCGTTCGACCAGGGGAACCCGTACAACACCTCCAGCAAGCAGGAGGGCTTCGTCACGCTGGGGCCGCTGCAGGTGCTGCAGCTGGTGGCGGACGTCATCACCCGCGCGGGAGCGGCGGTGTGGTTCCAGAAGTGGTTCGTGCACCGGCGGCTGCGGCCGGAGGAGCTGGGCGGGCGCATCCACAACCACCTGCTCAACATCCAGTACTACCCCATCCACTACCAGATCCTGTACTCGCTGCGGTACGGGCTGCTGAGCAACTACTTCAACGCGGGCACGGGATACCTGCTGCCGCAGGCGTACCCGGAGGGCGCACCCACGCACCCGGCGTACGGCGCGGGGCACGCAACCATCAGCGGCGCGTGCGCCACCATCCTCAAGGCGCTGTTCAACGAGGACACGCGCATCGAGAACCCGGTGCAGGCCAGCGCCGACGGCCTGTCGCTGGTGGACTACACGGGCGCGGACCGCGACTGCATGACGGTGGGGAGCGAGCTGAACAAGCTGGCGGGGAACATCTCCATCTTCCGCAACGCGGCGGGCGTGCACTGGCGCACGGACTACGACCGCTCGCTGCTGCTGGGCGAAGCGGTCGCCATCGAGCTGCTGCGCGAGATCTCCATCACCATGAGCGAGCCGGAGTACTTTCTGCTCACGTGCTTCGACGGGCGGCGCATCCGCATTCAGAACGGGCAGATCTACGTCTCCTGGAGGCACTACCTGCCCATCCGCTGCCTGTGGTACGCCTTTCCGCGGCCGCAGATCGCGCACACCATCGATCCCCTGCTCAAGTACGCCTACGACGGCGCGCCCTTCGACCAGACCAGGGCGAACCCGGAGTGGGAGCGGCAGTCCGGCAGCACGGACACCACCTTCAAGGAGCCCAGCTTCCGCGAGGCCCAGAAGTCGTACCAATCCGGCTCGGCGGCGGCGGCGCCCGGCGACGGCGGCATCGCGGCGGTGCTGCCCGCGGAGGAAACGCCGGTGGACGGGCAGAAGAACGCGCAGGGCGAGATCTACGACTCGTCGCTGGACATTCCCGAGGCGCAGACGCCCTCGGAAGACGAGTGGCACACGGGTCCGCAGGAGGCCCGCGACGAGGCGCGGTACAGGGCCGAGGCCAGCGGCACGGTGACGTGATGGTGGAGTGATGGAGTGATTACGCGGAGGTGGATTCCCACGCCGCCTCCGCGGGAAAGACATCGAGCGATCCGGGACCCGCGAGGCCCCCGCCGGCGCACAGCCGGCCGGGGGCCTTTCTGATGGAGGAATGGCAGGCGGACGCGGGTCGTCCGCCGGGTCCGATGGACAGTGAGAGAACGAGGCGAGGTCAGGCCTCCGCCGGCAGAGCGACCGGCTGGTGCCCACCGCCACTCCGGCGGCGGGACCGGCGGAAACCCTGGCAGGAGCCTGATGCATGGCAAAGGTACACACCCTCCGCGACACGTTCGACGACAACGTGATCGACACCACGCTGTGGAACACGTACGGCGGCGGCGTGGCGGAGACCGGCGGCCGCCTGGAGACGCGGCCCGCGGCCAACACGGCCGGCTCGTTCTCCATCCTGTACTCCAGCGCGCTGTACGACCTGACCTCGTCCGCCGCGGCGGTAGAGGTGGTGCAGGTGATCCCGTCGTTGCCCGACACGTACACCAGCCTGGAGCTCAAGCACCAGGGGCAGACGGACACCCGCGTCTGGATGAGCGTGATCAACGGACAGCTGATGGCGCTGCAGAACGTGAATGGCCCCGGGACCGCCCACGCGTCGGTGGCCTACTCGCCCACGGCCCATCGCTGGTGGCGCATCCGCGAGCGCGGGGGCGTGACCTACTGGGAGTACTCGGCCGACGGCTGCGCCTGGTCCGTGCTGGCCAGCACGCCCAACCCCATCCCCCTCACCACCCTGGAGGTGCTGCTGGACAGCGGAACGGGCGTGGCGCTGCCGGATCCAGGGGTAGCCATCTTCGACAACTTCAACATCCCCAGGCTGACGGTCGCCATCCCCGACCGGCGGCAGCAGGCGTTCGACACGCGCGTGCAGGCGGCGGCCATCGCGCTGAACCGGCCGCATCCCGCGCACGTGAACAACGGCGAGGAGTGCGACTACCCGTACGTGGCCAACTACAGCAAGGGGCTGCAGCACGACGCCGTGGGCGACGTGGTGCCCGCCAGCTACCAGTCGCTGCTGAACGCGCTGCGGACGCGCAACCCGGCGGACTTCGAGGCCATCCTCCTGGGCCCCGGCGGCAAGAAGCTCACGAACCCGCAGGCGGGGCTCGCGTTCGACCTGGAGGGGCCGGACACGCACGCGGTCACCATGCCGCCCGCGCCGCGCACCGACACGCCGCAGAACTCGTCGGAGATGGGCGAGCTGTACTGGATGGCGCTCGCGCGTGACGTCCACTTCAACGACTACGCGACCAGCGCGGTGGTGCAGGCGTCCATCCAGTCGCTGAACACGGAGTTCTCCGACTTCCGCGGGCCCCGGCAGAACGGCATGGTGACGACGCAGACCGTCTTCCGCGGAATCTACCCCGGTGAGACCGTGGGGCCGTACCTGAGCCAGTTCCTGCTCAAGGGAACGAGTGATCCGCGTCTTCCCGCGGGGCAGGGGCGCAGCACGGCGGACGGGCTGATCACGTACGGCGAGCTGAAGATCGATCAGCGCCAGGTGACGGTGAACCCGGGGATCGACTACCTGACGCAGTTCGGCGACTGGCTGGACGTGCAGAACGGGTGGGACCGGCGCGGGATGGACAGCATCGACACCACGCGCCGCCGCTTCGCCCGCAACCTGCGCGACCTGGGCGAGCGGGTGCACATCGACAACGTGGCGGACCACTTCTTCAACGCCTGCCTCATCCTGCTGCACGAGGTGCCGGGGAACCAGCTCACGGGCGCGGGCGTGATCGGCCGCGACATGGAGTTCCCGTTGGACCAGGGGAACCCGTACCTCTCGTACGTGAAGCAGGCGCCCTTCGCCACGCTGGGCGCGCCGCACGCGCTCACGGTCGTGTGGGAGCTGCTGGCGCGCGCGCTGCGGGCGGTGTGGTTCCAGAAGTGGTTCGTCCATCGCCGCCTGCGGCCGGAGGAGTTCGGCGGGCGCATCGACAACCACCTCACGGGGCGGCGCACGTATCCGCAGATCGACGGCGAGATCCTGGCCTCGCTGACCAGCGGCGGGCTGGCGCCGTACTTCGGCGGGCAGGCGGGCGACCGCTTTCCGTCGTACCTGCTCCCCCAGCAGTTCCCCGAGGGCGCGCCCACGCACCCGGCGTACGGGGCGGGGCACGCGACGGCCGCGGGCGCGTGCGCCACGATCGTGAAGGCGTTCTTCAACGAGAGCACGCCCATCGAGAACCCGCTGGTTTCCAACGCCGACGGCACGGCGCTGGTGGCCTACACGGGCCCCGACGCCGCGCAGATGACGGTGGGCGGCGAGCTGAACAAGCTGGCCGGCAACATCGCCATCGGGCGCAACGGGGCGGGCGTGCACTGGCGCAGCGACTACGACCAGTCGCTGCTGCTGGGCGAGGCCGTCGCCATCGGCGTGCTGCAGGAGCAGAGCATCCTCCTCAACGAGCCGGAGTTCTACCAGATCACGAAGTTCGACGGCACCACCGTCCGCATCCAGGACGGTTCGGTCACGGTGGTCTGATCCGGATCCGCCGCCCCTGGACGACCGGGGTCGCGCGGACGGCGGGGAGGAGAAAGAGAGGACGCGGAGGCGGATTCCCCACGCCCCCTTCACCGAGACAACGAGAGATCCGGGACCCCGAGGCCCCCGCCGGCACACCGCCGGACGGGGGCCTTTCGCGTCCGGGATGGGAGTGGTGGACGGGCAACGCGGACCATCGCGCCCGCCCCGCGAAAACACGAGAGAACCAGGCGAAACCAGGCCTCCGCCGGCCCATGGGCCGGCACGCGCCCGCGCCTCTCCGGCGGCGGGCCGGCGGAAACCCTGGCAGGAGCGACACCATGCCGAAGGCACACACGCTCGTTGAAAACTTCAACGACGACACCCCCAACACCAGCCTCTGGTACCCCTACGGCGGCGCGGAGACGGAGGTCAACGGGCGGCTGGAGATCCGGCCCAGGAGCAGCTTCAACGACACCTACGGCGGCTACACCTCCGTGGCCACGTACGACCTCACCGGCTCGTCCGTCTGCATGGAGGTGGTGCACGCGGGGCGCATGTCCGCGGGGATGGAGGTGTACCTGGGGGTCGTGAAGGACGCGTCCAACGCCGCCACCATGGGCGTGGGCAACTCCACCATCTTCTGCAGCCGCAGGGTGGCGGGGACGCAGACCACCCCGGTCTCCCTGCCGTACGACCCGGCCGCCCACCGCTGGCTGCGCCTGCGCGAGCAGACCGGCACCCTGTTCTACGAAACGTCGCCGGACGGGACGACGTGGGCGCAGGTGTGCGCCATCCCCGCGCCCTTCGCGCTGACGGCGGTGCAGGTAGACATCGCCGGCGGCGCGTACGATCCCGTCGCCTCGCCGGGCGTGCTGGTGATCGACAACGTCAACACGCCCGACGCCGGGCTGCCGCGCCACGTGCAGGAGCGGCGGCTCTCCGCGGCCGGCATCCGCGAACGGGCGGCGGAGGTGGCGGCGGCGCGGCGGCACGAGGAGCACGTCAACAACAACGACGAGGTCAACTACCCCACGCGGCTGCTGGCCGGCAACTACTCCAAGGGGCTGGCGCACGACTCGCTGGGCGATCCCGACCCCGGCTCGTACTCCACCCTGCTGCGCGCGCTGCAGAGCGAGGATCCGCAGGACTTCGAGGAGATCATCCTGGGCACCATTCCGGCGGGTGCCCGGCGGTTCAAGCTCATCAACCCGCAGGCCGGGTACGCGTTCGACCTGGAAGGTCCCGACGCGCAGGCGCTCACCATTCCGCCGGCGCCGCGCTTCGACAGCGAGCAGACCGCGGCCGAGGCGGGCGAGCTGTACTGGATGGCGGTGCTGCGCGACCTTCCCTTCCAGAGCTACGGCACCGACGGCACCGCGGCGGTGGCCATCAACTCGCTCAACACCGAGTTCCCGCGGTTCGGCGGCACCGCGCCGGTCACGGCGCAGAACCTCTTCCGCGGCATCTTCCCGGGCGAGCAGGTGGGGCCGTACGTCTCCCAGTTCCTGCTCAGGGGGAACGTGGACCCGCGCAAGCCGGCGGGCCAGGGGCGCGACGCCGTGGACGGCTTTATCTCCTACGGCTCGCGCACCATCGACCAGCGGCTCTTTCCGGCGTCCGCCAACGCCGACTACCTGACGGCGTTCGCGACCTGGCTGGAGGCGCAGAACGGGGTGGACAAGCGCGGCGGCGACACCTTCGACACCACCAAGCGCTTCATCTGGAACCTGCGCGCCGGCGCCACCTTTGTGCACTTTGACCAGGTGGTGGACGCGTTCTACAACGCCGCGTGGATCCTGATGAGCGAGCCGACGGGCGACCAGAAGCTGGCGGGCAACGCCACGGGACGCCCGCAGATCGACCAGGAGTTCCCCAACGACCAGGGAAACCCGTACGATCCCCCGGGCACGGCGAGCGACTCCAGGACGCAGTCGCCCTTTGCCACCTTTGGCCCGCCGCACCTGCTGCAGGCGCTGGTGGAGGTGCTGGGGCGCGCGCTGCAGGCCGTCTGGTGGCAGAAGTGGGGCGTGCACCGGCGGCTGCGGCCGGAGGAGTACGGCGGCCGCGTGCACAACCACGTGACGGGCGCGCGCACCTACCCGCTGCACACCAGCATCACCACCTCGCTGCAGGGCGGGCTGCTGGCGCCGTACTTCGGCAACTCGGGGGAGAAGTTCCCCGCGTCGTACCTGCTGCCGCAGGCGTTCGCGGAGGGCGCGCCCACGCACCCCGCGTACGGCGCGGGCCACGCGACGGGCGCCGGGGCGTGCGCCACCATCCTCAAGGCGTTCTTCGATGAGACCAAGTCGATCGAGAACCCGCTGCAGGCCAGCACCGACGGGCTCACGCTCGTCGCCTACACGGGCGCGGACGCGTCGCAGATGACGGTGGGCGGCGAGCTGAACAAGCTGGCGGGCAACATCGCCCTGTTCCGCAACGCGGCGGGTGTGCACTGGAGGACCGACTACACCGAGTCGCTGCCACTGGGCGAGGCGATCGCCATCGGGCTGCTGCAGGAGATGTCGCTGGGCTTCAGCGAGGACGACGCCTTCTTCGAGCTCACGAAGTTCGACGGGCAGAGGATCCGCATCTTCGACGGCAAGGTGGTGCCGGCCTGACGCGGAGCGTACCGCGGCGGCGCGGGGATGCGCCGC
>DATABT010000865.1:0-5621 GCA_036259455.1 Longimicrobium sp.
TGCGGCACTGGAAGTAGTCGCACGTCTCGCAGGTGCCGGCGCAGCTGGCGTCGTCGCAGGTGTACGCGCAGGTGCCCGGACACGTGGCCTCGCAGGTGGCGTCGCAGGTGGGATAGTTGGCGCAGCTGGGGCAGCCGGGGCAGGTGCACTGCGTGTAGCAGGTGCACTGCTCGCCGAACACCGTGCCCCTGGCGCGGGGCGGCGCCGAGGTGTCGAAGCTCTCCACCGACAGGTCTTCCAGCTTCAGCTTGTGCATGGCATCCTCCGGGCTGCGGGACGGTAGATCGCCGGCCGCGTGGCCGGCAGAAAAGGCCGCCCCGCGAAGTCGGGTGCGGCCGCGGTCAGGTCGTTGCGCACGCGAACCCCGCCGCGACACATCTGGCGGCGCGGGAGAACGCGAAGGGAAGAACAGAGCGTATCCATGCGGACGCGGGGTGTAATCGAAGGCGGGTGCGCTGGAATACGGTGCGCCGGGCAAACATTTTCCGCCAGCGCCCGACGAGTATAGTGCGCTGTTATCCGCAAGTAAAGAAGGAAAAGGAGTGTCGCGGATTCCGGGTGTCGCGAGAGCGGGTAATGCGTGCCGGACGCATTCTCCCGTCACGAAGCTCCGGCCGCGCGCGTTCTGAGGGACGATCGAGATCCTCATCCACCGAACCATCCGTCCCATGCGCATCGCCCGCATCCTGTCCCTGCTCGTCCCGACCCTCCTCGCCGCCGCGGCGTGCGCCCGCATTACCGACGTGCTGGTTCCCGGCGGATCGGTGAACGTGGTGGGCGACTGGGTGGCCACCTACCCCGCCAACGACGGCGCGCACACCGAGGAGCGGATGAAGTTCGCCGAGGACGGCACCTTCCGGAGCGAGGTCCTGTGGATCGGCTTCTACGGGCTGCCCGCGGACGAAGTGACCGGCTACATGAGGTCCGAGGGCCGCTACCGCGTGGAAGGCGACCGGCTGATGGTGGCCATCACGCGTTCGGAGACGTGGCAGAAGTACGCGGTGGGGCCCAACCCCAGCGTCGCCACGCCCGCGCCCGCGTGGGGCGACCACGGCAGGGTGGCCGTGGACGGCGACCGCCTGACGCGCACCTACGTCAGCGCCCCCGCCGACGCGCCGCAGACGTTCACCGAGGTATACCGCCGCGAGCGGTAGGCGTGTATCGGCTCCGCCGGCGCCGCTGTCATAGTACTACGGGATCTTTCGTCAAGGGGGCGCTGAGGCGGTTTCCTGGTTCAGGGGAGCATCCATCCTGGGCACTCGCTCCGACGGCGAAGTGCCGGGATTTGTTCGGCCGTGTCCTCCGGTTCCCGCGGGGGTGCTCGTCTGCCCGTAATCGTTATCGGGTTCTACCCATAGTACTCATCCGGGCTGTGCAGAGCGGGAGGCCCACTATGACTTGCGGGTTTTACCCAGATTTCGAATCGGGCTCTCTCTCGCCCCCGCGCAGGGTTCGTCAGCGCCTCCTGGAGCGGGCTTCCTCACGCCAGGGCTTACCCTGGACCACGAGCGTGTGCGCCGTGCGCAGGTACGCGTCCGCAAGCGCCACGTACGCCTGCTGCTTCTGGAGCGGGCGGCTCAGGAGCTTCGCGTAACGGGCGCGGAAGGCGTCGTTGCCGGCCACGAGCAGCTTTGCCTGCAGGTAGGCCGCGGTACGCAGGCGGGTACGGCCGCGGTGGCTGATCCGGCTTCTGCCGGTCCACTCGCCCGACTGGTACTGGTTGACCTCGCTGCCGGCCAGCTTCACCACGGCGCGGGCGCAGTCGTAGTCGCGAAAGTCACCCACCAGGCCGAGCGTGATCGCGTTGTACAGCTCGCTGCTGCCGGGAATGCTGTCCAGCAGCACGCTTTCCTCGAAGGCGTGGTAGCGCCGGAGCAGCTGCGCGGCGATGTCGGCCTTCTGCCGCTCCAGCATGCGCCTGCGCTCGGCGCAAAGGGCGATGCGCAGCGCGAGGCCTTCGTCCGAGCGCCGGTGCGGATCGGCGTGCGCGGCCCTGATCCGCTCGAGCAGTCGGATCGCGGTTGCCGGGTGGACGCGTCCGTCCGCGTGGGCCCGCACCCGCTCAACCCACTGCGCGTCGGAGAGCGCCGCCAACTCGGCGAAGGGCAGCAGCGCGCGGCTGATCGCCAGCGCGTTCACCCCATCGACCTCTTTCAGCAACTCGCCGAGTTCCGGAAGCACGCGTCCCCAGAAGCTCTTCAGCCGCGTCAGCTCCGCGCCCGACCGCTCGCGCACCAGCAGGTACTCCCGCGCGAGCGCGTCCAGCGCCGCCCGCTTTGCACACTTCGGAAGGCGGGCCTCGGTGAAGCGACCGTTCTCCGCGAGATCGCAGGCCAGGTCCGCGTCCCGCGGGTCCATCTTCTCCGTTGTGTAGCGCGTGGCTTCGCGCTCTCTCTTCACCGACAGCGTGTGCAGAAGAACGTAATCGAGCCCGGCCGCCTCGAAGCGTTCCGCCGCCAGCTCCCAGAAGTAGCTGGCCGGCTCCATCGCGATCACCGCGCCCCGTGCTCCCACCTGCGCGCAGAACTGGCCGATGAGCGGCTGCAGTGCCCTCGCCAGGTGCTGTGGAGCGCAGTTCATCTTCATTCGTTTGAGCGGCTGGCCCTGGTACGAGAACGTCACCGCCTGCTTCGTTTGCGCCAAGTCGAGTCCCACCACCGCGCGTCCCTGCACTCGCGCGAGCTTCCGCCGCCGGATCTCCTGCTGGCGCAGGCTCCCCCGGCTGGGAGGAGGAATGACAACGTCGAACGATTGTACTTCCCCACCCGCGTGAATGCGCTTATGCTTCGGCATGGGCGGTTGACCTCGCTGTAGTTGGGGATTCCTCTTGGGTAAAACCCGCATCCCCCCAACTTGAGGCAACCGCCCTCTGCTTTCCTACTCCCTCCTTAACGATTTCGAAGGAGGCGCCCGCCCGACCGCCGCCGGTGCAGGAACCGTGGCGCCCACCGAGAAATCTACTCACCCGCTGGTGACCCGTTTCAAGGCTCCGGCCTCGCCCACCGTTTCCAGGCGTTCAGGGAGACAGGCATCTGCGGCGCGACCGACGGACCTTACCGGCATGGAGGGGGCGGCTTCCAGGCGCGGGAGCCGGCCCCTCGGTGCTGCTAGCAAGGTCCTCCGGTCGACGCCAGAGTCCCTCGCGAGAGGCGGCTAGGCGCGGCGCCTCCCTCAGGATGACTGTCAGATGAGGGGGGGCCCGCGTCACGACGCGTGGGGGCCACGGGGGCGGGTCCGCTGACGCCAGCGGGCGAGGGCATGGCGCGGCGAATGACGTACGGGTCCTGGCTCACCGCGCCCTACGCGCTGCCGTACGTTCCGTAGCGGCGGAAGGCGAGTGCGGACGGCCCCTGCCGGGAGGGCAGGGGTTCGCGCGCCGGCGGAAACAACGAAGCCCCGGCGGATGGCCGGGGCCCGGTTTCAGTTCTGCGCGGTGGCGGCCGCGGCGCCGTCGTGGCTGGCCGCGCCGGCGGCGGCCCGCGCGGCGGCGCCGTCGCGCTCGCCCTGCAGCCGGGACGCCTGCGTGTAGTGGTCCTGGAACGGGGACATCAGCCGCTGCAGCAGGCTGGGTCCCTTGCCCGCAAGGGCACGCTCGTACGCTTCCTTGTACACGATCTTGTTGCCGCCCATGAGACCTCCCGGGTGCGTGGATACGTGTGGAACGAGTACAATATAACGACTTTTCGCCGTTTGCGCCCGCTTTTTGTTTTTTCGCCATCGGTGCGCACCAGGCCCGCCCTGGTCCCGCGCGCCCCGCCTCTCGTTCCGCGTCTCTTGTTTCCCGCAAGAAGTGCCCCATTCTCAATCGGCCGCCGGCGCGTCAAGGACCTGCGGGATGCTCGTCCCCCAGCCCCGTCTGGCGCGGCGAAGGGGCGGGTGCGAGGTTGATCGTCCCCGCGCCGCCCACCATCGACCGAGCCCCCGCCGTGATCGACCTTCGCACGCCGCTTTCGCTGCGCACCAGCTTCGCCTTTCCGCTGCAGACGCCCGAGTCCCGGCGCGAGGTGCTGATCGGCGCCGCGTGGGTGCTGGTGCCGGTCGCCGGGTGGCTGCTGAACATGGGGCACCGCGTGGTGATGGTGCACCGGATGATGCGCGGCGAGCCCGCGTGGCCGTCGTGGCGCGGCTATGGCCAGCTGATGCGGCACGGCCTGGTGACGTTCGGCGGGATGGCGTACTACTACCTTCCCGGCGCCGCGCTGGCGTACGGGGGGTGGCGGCGGGACGCGGTGTGGATGATGGCCGCCGGCGCGGTGCTGCTGGCGCTGGCGACGATCGCCATTCCCGGATACATGAGCCACTACTGCCGCGCCTTCGACCCGCGGGAGATCTACGATCCCGTGCGCGCGCTCTCGCGGTCCATCCAGGGCGGGCGCGCGTACTGGCACGCGTGGGGCATCGCCCTGTGCGCGCTGGCGCTCTCGTTCCTGGGGCTGCTGGCGCTGGGCGTGGGGTTCCTGGTGACCAGCGTGTGGTTCTGGCAGGTGGCGGGCTTCAGCTTTGCCCGCGTGTTCTCGCACAGGTACGGCCTCGTCTGACCCCGGGCCCTCCCATGACCGACCTTCGCGGCGACCTGCGCCTTTCCACGCTGGCGGAAGAGATGGACGTGGACGCGATCCACGCGTACCTGAGCGGCGAGTCGTACTGGGCGCGCGGCGTTCCGCGCGACGTGGTGGCGCGGGCCATCGAACACTCGCTGTGCGTGGGCGTGTTCCACGGCGCGGCGCAGGTGGCGTTCGCGCGCGTCGTCACCGACCGCGCCACCTACGCATACCTGGCCGACGTGTACGTGCTGGATGCGTATCGCGGCCGCGGCATTGGCAAGTGGATGATGCGGACCCTGGATGCGCACCCGGACCTGCAGGGGCTGCGGCGGTGGATGCTGATGACGAAGGATGCGCACGGCCTGTACGCGCAGTTCGGCTTCACGGCGCTGGCCCATCCGGACCGCACCATGGAGCGCACCGACCGCGACGTCTACGCGCGGAAGGATTGATCACGCGGGGTGTCACACGGTTCAACGGAGGAACCGAGACGGCGCGTCAACTCTGTTCCCCTGTTTCGCCGCGTGACCGTTCTGTTGCCGGAGCTGCGATCGGCATCAGAGGATGACCGGAAGCTCGCGGAGCCCGCGAAGGAACGCGTGCCTGCGCCAGCGCAGCGTGCCGGGCGGCACGTCCAGGCGCAGGTTGGGCGCGCGCTCCAGCAGCGCCGCGATGGCGATCTGGGTCTCCAGGCGGGCGAGCGGCGCGCCCAGGCAGTAGTGCGCGCCGATGCCGAACGCCAGGTGGCGATTGGGCTCGCGCGCCAGGTCCAGCGTATCCGCATCGGCGAAGTGCGAGGGATCGCGGTTGGCGGAGCCGATCACCCCCAGCACCATCTCGCCGCGGCGAATGCGCACGCCGTGCATCTCCACGTCGTCACGCGCGTAGCGCTCCGTGGCCATCTCCACCGGGCTGGTGAAGCGCGCCAGCTCCTCCACCGCGGACCTGATCATCGACGGGTCGTTCCGCAGCGCCGCCGCCTGCTCCGGGTGCCGCATCAGCTCCAGCGCCGCGCTCCCGATCAGGTTCACCGTCGTCTCGTGTCCGGCGGCGAGGAGGAGAAAGACCATCCCCAGC
>DATABT010000866.1:0-1987 GCA_036259455.1 Longimicrobium sp.
GGCGGCGTGCCGCAGGTCCTTGGCCGTGGTGAACACAATCCCCAGCAGTTCTTCCGCCAGCGCGCCATCGGCACGCGTCGCTCCCCGTTCAATGCTGCTCATTTGCGGCTCCCAGCACTCGGCTGCGTCATTTGGAAGAGATGCTTCCAATTTAAGGCTACCCGCCAGGCGCACAAGGGGTTCCGCCCGATACGGCACCGCCCCGCCTGCCGGCCACCATCCCCAGTTCGCCAGCATCCACGCGCCTGAACGCTCGTTCGGTGTTCATGGTGGTACTCTCCACATCATCCGCTGTGCACCTGTATCGGAAGCAATCGCAACAATTCGATGGCTGTACCTGGCCATTCGTCCTGGACCTCGCGTCGCGCCTGGTGTAGCGAACAACCACGCACGCACTCACGCGCTCAGAGCGGCAGGCGGTAGCCCTCCACCAGCTCGCCGCCGGGGGGCTGAAAGTCGTGGTCGGGCGCGCGGACGAAGCCCATCCTCCGGTACATCCGCATCGCAGCCTGCATGCTGCGCGATGTGTGCAGACCCAACTCGGATGCGCCCATCCGCCGCGCGCGGCGCACACACTCCTGCACCAGTGCCCGGCCCACGCCGGTTCCACGCGCCTCCGGGGCGACGGCGAGCAGGCGCAGCTCCGGCCAGCTGGCGGGCCCCGTCTCGCCCGCGTACGCGTTCACGGCGGGGGGAAACAGCATCACGCTCCCCAGCAGCCGCCCGCCGCGCTCGGCGACGATGCGTTCCGCTTCCTCCGCCTCGAGTCCGCCGCGGATGGCGCCGGAGAGCCCGGCCCACGCACCGGGCTCCATCGTCGTCGCATACTGCTCGTACGCCTGCAGGGTGAGGGCGCGGATGCCCTCGCGCTCGTCCGGGCGGGCGTCGCGGATCACCAGGCCGTCCGTATCCATCAGCCCAGGCGCTCCCGGCCGTGCGGCGCGTCCCAGTCCACCAGCGGCCCCCTCGGCACGATGCGCGTGGGGTTCAGCTGGTCGTGCGTCATGTAGTAGTGCCGCTTGATGTGGTCGAAATCCACCGTGTCGCCAACGCCGGGGCGCTGGTACAGGTCGCGCGCGTACGCCCACAGGCCGGGATAGTCCACCAGGCGGCGCAGGTTGCACTTGAAGTGGCCCACGTACACGGCGTCGAAGCGCGCCAGCGTGGTGAACAGCCGGACGTCCGCTTCCGTGAGCTGCCCGCCCACCAGGTACCGCTGCCCGGCCAGCCGCTCCTCCAGCCAGTCCAGCCGCGCGAAGAGCGTAGCCACCGCCGCCTCGTACGCCTCCTGCGACGTGGCGAAGCCCGCGCGGTACACGCCGTTGTTCACCTCGCGGTAGACGACCTGGCTGATCTCGTCGATCTCCGCGCGCAGGTGCTCGGGATACAGGTCCGGCGCGCCGGGGCGGTGGAACGCGGTGAACTGCGTCTCCAGGTCGATGGTGATGTCGGGATAGTTGTTGGTCACCAGCCGCTCCGTCACCCGGTCCCAGATGCAGGGGACGGTGTAGCGCCCGGTGTACGAGGGATCGGTGCGCAGATACGCCTCGGAGAGGAACCGGAAGCCGCACACCGGGTCCGGCCCGTGCCCGCGCCCCTCGCGGAACGCCCAGCCGCGCTCGTCGCGAATGGGGTCCACGACGGACATGGTGATCACGTCCTCCAGCCCCAGCAGCTTGCGGACGATGATGGCCCGGTGCGCCCACGGGCACGCCAGCGAGACGTAGAGGTGGTAGCGCCCCGCCTCCGCGGGAAAGCCGGATGAGCCGTCGGCCGTGATGCGGCCGCGGATGCTGTATCGCTGCCGCACGAATTCGCCGCCCGCACTGGTCTCCGCCGGAAACTGCCCCGCCGTGCTGCTCATCTTTCCCCGATCGTCCGTGTCGATACGCTGAACCCCGCCGCCGCCCCGCATCCTCCGTTCCGGACGCGCGGTGCCCCTCCCCGACCCCCCCCGACCCCTCCCCGCTCGTTCCTCGCGGAGAGG
>DATABT010000867.1:0-6753 GCA_036259455.1 Longimicrobium sp.
CATCCACGCGCCGGACGGGCGCCTGCTGGCGCTGGTGGGGCGTCCCGGCACCGGACCGGGGGAGTTCCGCCACCCGCGCTCCGCGGCCGTGGTCCCGGACGGCTCGTTCGAGGTGGTGGACACGCGCACGCGGCGCCTGACCCGCTTCGGACCGGACGGCGCGCTCGACACCGTGATCGCGTTTCCCGAAGCCATGCCCACGCACCTGGACTACACCGGCGGCAGAGCCGTCCTGGGGCTCCGGCGGCCGGCGGGCGCGGAGTTCGGGTTCCTGGGGCGCGACGGCGGCTTCACTCCATTCCACAGCTGGGACCCGGTGCTGCTGGCGAACCGCTACTGGCGAAACGTGGCGGTGGACCACGTGGCCGGTACCGTGGACGGCCTCCTGGTCGCCGGCAGCATGCAGTACCCGCTGTGGCGATACTCCGCGGACGGCGCAAAGCGCACGCCCCTCGGCACCCCGCCGCCGTCGTGGCACGAGCCCACGCCCATGCGTCCCGGCCCGGCGGACCTGCGGACAACGGCGCGCTGGCTGCGCAGCTTCACGGTGATCGCCGGGGTCCACGCCCTCGCGGACGGCACGGTGGTGGTGGCGCACGGGCGCTACAACCCGCGCTCGGACCGCCGGATGACGGAGATCTTCCGGATCCACCCCTACGCCGTGGACGTGTACGGCCCCGGCGGACGCAAGCTGGCGGAGGATGTGGCCCTTCCCGGTCCCGTGCTGTACGCTGACTCGCTGCTGTACCTGCAGACGGCGCAGCCGCCGGACGCGTGGACCGTCTCCCGATATCGGCTGCGCCCGGCCGCGCTTCGTACGCAAGCGAAGCGTTGACCAGGAGGAGGCGAGTAGGTTTCGGCGCACGGGGATCACCTACGTGGTGAGCGGCGGGAACATCGACGGCGCGAGCGCCTGCACGCGTTCGCCGCCCGCGTGGCCGAGGCGATCACCGTGGGCGCCACCACGTCCAGCGACGCGCGGGCGAGCTTCTCGGCCACGGGCAGCTGCCTCGACATCTTCGCGCCGGGGCGCGGCCATCACCACCGCCGGCAACGGCTACAGCACGCACGTCGTAACGTCGAGCGGGGTGTCGTTCGCGGTGCCGCACGTGTCCGGTGCGGCCGCGCTCTACCTGCAGTCGAACCCCACGGCCACGCCCGCGCAGGTGCAGAGCGAGATCATCGCGAACGCCACGTCGGCAAGGTAACGAACGCGGGGACGGGATCGCCCAACCGGCTGCTGTTCAGCATGCGCCGGCTGACGGCGACCATCTCGGGCCCTTCGTACATCAACACCGAGGGCACCTACGGGTGGACGGTCACCGCTTCCGGCGGGGAGATCCCCGGCTCGTACACCTACTCGTGGGACCTGCGGGAGGAGTACGGCGCGCTCACTCAATACCGGTACAACGGAATCTCCAGCACGTCTTCCTACAGCCGCTACGTGGGCCCCAGCTACTGGGATTTCTCCGTCTTCGCCAACGTGACGTCGGACACCGAAACCGTGACCCCGAGCCTGTGGGTGAACGCGGACGTCGTCTGCGCCAACGAGCCCTGCCCCTGCTGAGCCCACCCGGTCCGCGGCCGGAACGCGCTACGAACCCCTTGAGAGGGCAAGCAATCGGGCTCTTCGTCTACGGAGAGCCCGATTGTGTCAGCGGCGGGCGCGCACGGCCGCCTGGCCGATGACCATGGCCCGCAGCCCCGGATGAGGATGCTCTGCAGGACGGTGCGCCTGGGCATCCATCGCTTCAGTCGTCGTGCGTTCGCGCGCGCGAGCGCCGGCCCGGCCGCGCAAGTTGGGCGGAGACATGGCGAGCCTTGCGCGCGGCACAGGCGCCGGTGAGTGTACAGGCGCACCATCCGCAATCCATCTATCCGTCCTCGGTGACCGTGCATCCTGCCGCACCCGAAGCCCCGCGACCCGCCGGGACCGAGCCGCGCGACGGCGGACCATGCGCCAGCTGCGAATGCGCGTTCGAGGGCCGCTTCTGCCCGCGGTGCGGCGAACGGCGGCTCGGGACGGCCGACTATTCCCTGCGCGCGTTCGCGCGGGAGGCGCTGAGCACGCTCACCAACCTGGACTCCACCGTTTCGCGAAGCTTCGCGGCACTCGTGGCCCGGCCGGGGCTGCTTACGCGCGAGTACCTTGCGGGCCGGCGCACGCCCTATCTGCGGCCCATGCAGCTGTTCATCTTCTGCAACGTCATCTTCTTCTTCGTGCAGCCGCTTACGGGGTTCAACACCCTCACCACGCCGCTGCACATTCACCTGAACCACCTGCCCTACAGCCCGCTGGCCCGCCACATCGTCGATCGCGTGGTGGATGCAAAGGGCGTCTCCGCGCGGGAATACGAGCTGCTGTTCAACGCGACCATCGACGCGCAGGCCCGGACGCTGGTGGTGGCGATGGTGCCTTTTCTGGCCCTGCTGCTCACGGCGATGCACCGGCGCCGGTACTTCGTGGAGCACCTGGTGTTCAGCGTGCACTTCTTCGCCTTCTTCCTGCTCCTTCTCCCGACCTTTGCCGCGACGCTGTGGGTGGTGCACGCCGGAATGGGTGCACTGGGCGCCCAGGCGGCGTGGCTGGGGAGCGATGGGGTGATCACGACTTTCCTGCTCGCACTGTGCGGTGCGTATCTGTTCCCCGGGCTCCGGCGCGTTTACGGACAGGGGCGCCTGGCGACCGGTTGGAAGGCCGCCGTGGGGGTCGTGGGGGTCATGGTGGCGGTCCAGGTGTACCGCTTGCTCCTCTTCTTTACGACGGTGTGGGCCCTGTAGCGGCTTGAGCCGGCGGGCGGACCACCGAAGCGCGGAAAACCATCCATGCAGTCCAGCCACGCCACCGAGGTCCGGCTCCATCGCGCACGCCGGAACAAAAGCAGTTCGACGCTCGGCAAGAATCCGCGGCTATCGCGAACGCGAAAGCCGAGGCACCTGCTGAACGAGCAGAGCGGCGGGTGAGATATACGTTTCGCTGGAGCGAAGCCGTACAATGACTACGGCTTGTGCGTGCCGCTTTCGTATCACTCGGCCGCCTGGCCGATGGCGATGGGCCCGGAGCCCAGGATGAGGATGCTCTGCAGGCCGGTGCGCCTGGGCATCTATCGCTTCAGACGTCGTGCGTGCGCGTGCGCCGGTCCGTCCGCGCAAGTTCGCGGCGCGCCGGCGCGGGTGCCGAGCCTTGCAGCCGAATCGGGGCGGCACGGGGAGTGGCGTACGAAAGGGCCCGCCAGCGGAACGCGATCCGCCGGCGGCCCTTGACGCGTAGCACCTCCGGTTCCGGGCGGGTCAGATCCACCCCAGCAGCATGAACACGCCGCCCACCACGTCCGTGATCACGTGCGCGGCCATCACCGGGAACAGGCGCCCGGCGCGCAGATAGGCCCAACCCCACAGCAGGCCCACCAGAAAGGTGTGCAGCAGCAGGTTGGGCGCGATGTGCCACACCGAGAACGCCAGGCTGGTGACGCCCACCAGCGCGGGCGCGGACAGAAAGCCCAGCCGCCGGAACAGGAACCCGCGAAAGTACAGCTCCTCGGCCACGCCCGCCGTCACGCTGGTGACCAGCGTCCACCAGACGATGGCCCACCGTGCAAAGGGGATGGGCTCGTCCCCGAACAGCGGCGCCTGCAGCGCCTGCGCGGCCATGATGATTACCACGCCCCCCGCCGCCAGCGCGAGCGCCTGCCGGGCGTCGCCGGCCAGCGACTCGCGGCGGTAGCCGATCACCTCGCGAACGCGGGTGCCCGACCGGCGCAGCTGGCGCGCGGCGACGGCGAACAGGGCCACGTGCACCAGCGACCAGGTCACCGGCCCGATGGCCGTGGTCGCCTGGCCCGCGGCGCGGGGGTCGCCCAGCCGCGCCATGAAGGCGGCGAACACCAGGTTGGCGCCCACGAACATCAGCAGCACGGGCAGCAGCGTCCATCCCCATCCCCCGCCCCGCCGCTCGGGCGCCGCCTCGCGGGCCGGGGCCGTCGTCATCGTCGCGTGCATCTGCTCCTCCGCGTCCCTCAGACGAACTCCACGTCGTCGATCCAGAAGGTGAACGGCCCCTCCGCCGGCCCGCCGGAAAACAGGACGCCCGTGAGGTCGTGCCCGTCCATGCCGCTGAACTCCCGCAGCGGAAAGGTGTGCCGGCTCCACGCCGGGCCGGCCCGGAACTCCCGGATGGCCGGCACCACGCCCAGCCCGCGCGAGAACAGGATCACCCGGTACGTCCCGCCGTCGCCCCGCGCGTGAAAGCGCAGCGCGCGAAAGCGCGACAGGTTGGCGGGCTGCACCGGCGAGGGGCCCGGGTGGTAGATGGCGCCCGCCCAGGTGAACGGCGCCCCGGCGCGCACCTGCCCGCGGACACGAAGGCAGCCGGCGCTTTCCCCCGCCCCGCCGGGGACCACGTGGATCTCCGCCGTGGACGCGCCGCCCAGCACCCGGTCGGTCGACACCGTCCACCCGAAGCCGAAGCGCGCCACCGGCCCCACGCCATCGAAGTCGCTGACCCGGCCGTCCGCCGCGCCTTCCGGCTCCGGCGCGGCCGACCCGCCGCGCGCGACCTGCGCCCGGAAGGCTTCGCGGTCCACCGGCACGCCACGGATCCAGATCCCCGCCACGTCGCGTGCGGCGGTGACGTCGTCGGTGGGATCGCCGCGCACCAGCAGCAGGTCCGCGCGAAGGCCGGCCGCGATGCGGCCTCGGTCCGCCAGGCGGAACGCCCGCGCGGGGGCGAAGGTGGCGCAGGCGAGCGCCTCCGCCGGGGGGAGCCCCGCCTGCACCAGCAGCTCCAGTTCGCGGTGCAGGGTGGCGCCGTAGGCCGTCCCCGGGTTGGGGACGTCGGAGCCGGCCAGCAGCGGGACCCCCGCCGCGTGCAGCCGCCGGACGGCCTCTTCCGCGTGCGCGTAGTCCAGGCGCACCCCGGCCGCCACGGGAAAGGCGTGGCGCAGGTTCATCCGGGACCGCTCGGAAAGGAACGGCGCCACGCGCGGGTCGTCCGCGATGGCCGCCCCGCTGGCCCGGCCCAGCGTTCCCTGCAGCGCGCACAGGGTGGGGCAGACGAAGGCGCCGCGCTCCGCGATCCACCGGCAGAACGCCTCGTCGGGCGGCTTGTCGGCCCACACGTGCGCGAGTCCGTCCACGCCGGCCTCCAGCACCTCGCGCGCGGCCCGCAGCGTGGCGACGTGCGCGACCGCCAGCAGCCCGCGCGCGTGCGCCGCCCGGACCAGGGCGCGCACGGTGTCCAGCGACAGGGTGGGATACGAGATCCCGTGCTGCGCCCCGTCGTCGTACACCAGCTTGATGAAGTCCGACCCTTCCTCCACGCGCGCCCGTACCCACGCGTCCGCCTCTTCCGGCCCGGCGACCGGCGGGGGCGCCACGCCGAACTCGGTGCCGTGCCCGCCGGGCGCCGTGGCCAGGGACCCGGCCGTCACCAGCGACGCGGATTCCCGCCGGGGATCGTGCGCCTCGGCGCGCTTCAGCTCCGCCGCCAGCCGCGGGTCCATGAAACAGTCCACGGCCGTGGTGATTCCCAGCACCAGCTCCTGGCGCAGGGCGTCGGCGGCCAGCACGTGCACGTGGCCGTCGATCAGCCCCGGCAGCAGGGTGCATCCCCACCCTTCCACCGTGAGGGCGTTCGCGGGCACCTGCACCTCCCGCCCCGCCGCGGCGATCCGTCCGCCTTCCACGACGACGGCCGCGTCCTCCATCACCCGTTTGCCGTCGAAGATGCGCACGTGCGTGAACGCCAGCGGCGCGTCGTCGCCCTTCCCCGCGCGGGGAAGGCGCTCCCCGGCCACCTCGGTTCGCATCATCCGCCTCCGCGTCAGAAGGTGACGCCCAGCAGGCCCTCCAGCCGCTTGCGCCCGCTCTCGCTGATGGGGCACTGCTTTCCGCTGCGCAGCACCACGAACCAGCGGCCGGGCTCGCCGCGCGCGGCCCTTACCTCGCGGATGTCGTTCAGCCGCACCAGGCACGAGCGGTGGATGCGAACGAAGCCCTCGGGCTCCAGCTGCTCCTCCATGCGCCCCATGGTTTCGCGCAGCAGGTAGGCGTGGTCGCGCGTGTGCAGCCGAACGTAGTCGCGCTCGGCCTCCACCCACTCCACATCCCCGGCGGTGACGATCACCACCCGGCCGGGAAGGCGGCAGACGAACCGCGGCGAATCGCCCGCCAGCGCCGGGGCGGAAGGGGCCGGGCGCGGCGCGGCGCCCCCGGCGATGGCGCGCAGCATCCGGCGCCCCAGCCGCGCCAGCCGCTTTTCGCGCACCAGCCCCCGCACGTGGCGCAGGCAGTCGCGCAGCCGGGGCTCGGTGCAGGGCTTGAGCAGGAAGGCGGCGGCGCGGGCCTGAAAGGCACGCGCGGCGGCGGCCTCGTCGCCGCTCATCACCACCAGCGGGGGAAGGCGCTCGGCGTCGGCGCCGCGCGCCAGCGCTTCCAGCGCGTCGCGGCCCTGCAGCGTGGCGCCGGCAAAGACCAGGTCGGGCGCCTCGGCGCGCAGGGCGTGCACGGCCTCGTCCAGGGACGCGCACTCGCCCGCGACCTCCACCCCGGGGTCGCGGACCAGCAGGGAATGCAGGCGGACGCGGGCGAGCGGGTCCTCGTCCACAATCAGCACGCGCAGCGGCTCGGCGGCCCATGCGCCGGTATGGCCGCGACCGCGCCATCGGGGCGCGGGCGCGGCCATACCGGCGCATGGGCCGCCGAGCCGCTGCGCGTGCTGATTGTGGACGAGGACCCGCTCGCCCCTGGCCATCC
>DATABT010000868.1:0-3809 GCA_036259455.1 Longimicrobium sp.
CGAGCCGTAGACCACGTAGCCCGCCGCCACCTGCCTGGTCC
Organism: Longimicrobium sp.; assembly: GCA_036259455.1. Classification (GTDB taxonomy): domain Bacteria; phylum Gemmatimonadota; class Gemmatimonadetes; order Longimicrobiales; family Longimicrobiaceae; genus Longimicrobium. The sequence goes on from DATABT010000868.1 coordinate 42, forward strand.
CCGACTGCAGGCAGTCCTGCACGCACCCGCGCGGGTGGTCCGACACCTTGCGGTGCACCGAGAAGATGGTGCCCACCGAAACGTTGGCGTCGATGTTCGACGAGCCGTCGAGCGGGTCGAACAGCACGCAGTAGTTGCCGGTGGGGAAGCGGTCGGGGATGGGGATGAAGTCCTCCACCTCCTCCGACGCCATGCCGCACAGGTGCCCCGTGTGGTCCAGGGCCTTGAAGATCACCTCGTGGGCGAACTCGTCCAGCTTCTTGACCTCTTCGCCCTGCACGTTCACCTCGCCGGTGTAGCCCAGCACGTCGGCCAGGCCCGCGCGGCGCACCTCGCGAGCGATCATCTTGGCCGCGAAGGCAATGTCGTACAGGATGTTGGAGAAGGCGCCCGTCGCTTCGGGAAACTGGCGCTCCGCCTCGATGATGTGGCGCTCGATGGTGACGAGGGACCTCTGGCTCACAATGGCCTCGGGGGTGCGGATTCTCGTTTTCGGGCGGCGTATTCCCGCTGCCGCGCGTGTGCGTCCTTCTCGAACGGGTTCTCGTGGTACCCGTGCCTGAACCACTCCGCGCAGTACTTCAGCGCGAACAGCGGATCCTTCTCCCACTGCTCCACGTGAACCAGCTCGTGCACGATCAGGTCGTCCGTGACCGGCTCCGTGGCGTTCCACAGGATGGTACGCCCCAGCGTCACCGCGCCCGCGGGACGCCGGCTGCCGCCGATGAACATTCCGCCGATGGCCGGGATCACCCGGTTGCGGCGGATGACGACGCCCTCCGGCACGGGATGCGGCAGCTCCGCGTCCGGAATCCGCGGCCCCAGGATGCGGTCCGCCAGGCCCGAGAGCAGGCTCACGGCTCCACCCTCCGCCACGCCGTCCCGCCCGGCTCCACCTCGATCCGCACGGTGCCGTCCAGGTCCGTGCGCGCGACCTCCAGCCCCCGCGCAACCAGGCGCGCCATCACCTCGGCGTGGGGATGGCCGTAGTCGTTGCGCGCGCCGGCGGAGATCACCACCAGCCGGGGATCTACCATGTCCAGGAACGGGGCGGAAGATGCGGTGCGGCTGCCGTGGTGCCCCGCCTTGAGCACGTCCGCCCGCAGCCGGGGGCCGTACCGGGCGATCAGCCGCGCCTCCACGGACGACGGCGCGTCGCCCGTAAGCAGCGCGGAAAAGCCGCCGTAGCGCACCAGGACCACCGCGCTAATGTCGTTCGCGTCGGCGGGGGCGTCAAGAGCGTCCACGGCGGGCCAGAGGAACAGGAGTTCCACCCCGTCCACCTGCAAGGTACGGTCCTGACGCGCCGCGTTCCAGCCGATTCCCCGCTCTTCTGCTACCCGCAGCGTCTGCAGGTAGACGGGCGTCCCCATCGGCATTCCGGGGTCGATCACCCGCCCCACGGGCATGGCGCGCATCACCGCCGCCGCGCCGCCGATGTGGTCCGCGTGCGGGTGGGTGAGGATGATGGCCTCGATCCGCTTGGCGCCGCGCGCGCGAAGAAAGGGCAGCACGCGCCGCTCGCCCGCATCCCATCCATTGTCCCGCTCGCCCGCGTCCACCAGGAGCCAGCGCCCCGCCGGGGTCCGCAGCGCGATGGCGTCGCCCTGCCCCACGTCGATGAAGTCGATCTCCACCCCCCCGCCGGCCGCGGTTCCCACCATCGGCAGCAGCAGGAACGCGGCGGCGGCGGATGTCGCCGCGACGGCCCAGCGGACGCGGTCGCGCATCTTTCCCGCCACGTCCAGCGCCAGGAGAAAGACGAGCGCCGTGGCGGCCCACGCCCACCACTGCGGCCGCGCCACCGCCGCGTGGCCGCCGGGGACGCGGATGGCGACGTCGACCACCGCGTTCAGCAGGTCCAGCGCGAGCCCCGCGCCGTCCGCCAGCAGGCGCGCGAGGGGTGGGAGGATGGGCTCCGCCGCCGCCGCCGCGCCCACGCCGATCAGCGCCAGGCTCGTCAGCGGGATCGCGGGGAGGTTGGCGATGATGGATACCGGCGCCACCTGCCCGAAGTGGTGCGCCACGATGGGCGCCGTCGTCACGAACGCGGCGACGCTGACGACGATGGATTCCGTCAGCCAGCGCGCCGCGGGGTGGTTGCGCATCCGCTTCGGCACGCGGTTCAGCATCGCGCCGCGCAACAGGATGATCCCCAGCACCCCGGCGAACGACAGCTGGAACCCGATGTCCAGCGCCGCCATCGGCTGCACGGCCAGGATCGCCAGCGCCGCCGCCGCCACGATGGGCAGCGTGGCGGACGGGCGCTGCAGCACGACGGAGAGCAGCGCCAGCGTCAGCATGATCCCCGAGCGGATGGCGGACGGCGGCGCGCCGATGACCGCGAGGTAGAGGGCGATGAGCAGGATGGTGAGCCACGCCACGCGGCTGCGCGAGAGCCGCAGCATTCGCCCGATGAGCACGAACACCGCGCCCATCAGCGCCACGTGCGTACCGCTGATGGCCAGCAGGTGCACCAGCCCCGTCCGGGCGAAGCGGTCGCTCAGCGCGCGGTCCAGCATCTCGCGGCGGCCGAGGAGCAGCGCGTCCGCCAGCGGGCCGTGGCGCCCCATCAGCCGGTGCAGCTGCCGCTCCGTGCGCCCGCGCGTGGTCAGCAGCGGATGCGCGCGATACGACGGCGGCGCCGCGGCCTGCATGGAATCGACCGAAACGTATCCCGTGAATCCAGGGTCGCGCGGCCAGCCGCTCGCCAGCACGGGGCGCGGCAGCGTGGTCCATCGCCCGCGCAGCACCAGCGCCGTCCCCGCGAGCGCGGTATCCGAGCCGCGCGGCAGGCGGACGCGCAACGCACCACCGCATCCGCGCAGCGCCCTCCCCTCCGCCTCCACCGACGCGGCGGCGAGGGGAAGGAGCGGCCGCCGCGCCTTCGCGTCGGCGGGCGGTGTCCAGTTCGCGGCGAGGGTGCCACGGACGGTCAGCTCCGCCCCGTCCGCAAGGTGCACGCGGCAGTCCCCTTCGGAGCGGACGCGGGCGCCCGCACCATGCCCCGCGCCCGCCAGCGCCATCGCGAGCAACAGGACCGCGCGGACGGAGTTCGCGCGCGGCTGCTCGCCGATCAGCCACCGGTACGCCCATGGCGCAAGCAGAAGCGGCACCGCCGCGAGGGCAGTGCCGCCTGTGACCCCATCGAATCGCAACCCGGACAGAAGACCCGCAAGGAACGCCAGAAAGGCCGATACGAGCGGGAGTGCCAGGTGCGTCACGCGTCCGGTTTTCGGATGGACGAAGGGGAGGCCGGACGCATTCTAACGCGTCCCGTCTCCGGGTGTGTAGCCACGATCCGCCACCGCCCGAACAGATTCTCCAGAACCCGACGTCCGACAGCGCGTTACGAGATTTTCGGCGCCGCCGCCGCCATGACGCGTTACAGGCAGGAATCCCCGCACCGCAGGTGCGAAGGGTTGGCGGATCTCATCTTCTCGCGTAAACTGGTATGGAGACGTTTCCCCATCTCAACGGAGGCCCGCCCCATGAAGAAGCTTCGGCTGGAAGTCGACGCGCTGCGTGTGGAATCGTTCGGCACGGGAACCGCCGCGGCCGGCGGCACCGTGAACGCGCACATCGACCAGATCGCTCCCGGGACCGGCCCGGTCATTCTCACCGATCCGGACACGGACCCCTCACGAGTCGACAGCTGCTACTTCAACACCTGCTACGACACCTGCGACTGGACGGTGTAACCCCCCCGTTCGCCCTGGCGGTCCGCGGCGGGCCGCGCGTCCGCGAGTTCGGTGAACGACGACGGGG
>DATABT010000869.1:0-2975 GCA_036259455.1 Longimicrobium sp.
GATGTGCCCCATGTCCTTGAGCGCCATCGTCACGAAGCGGGCGTACAGCAGGTGCAGCACCGCGTGCTCGTTGCCGCCGATGTAGCTGTCCACCGGCAGCCACTTCCTGGTGATCTGCGGATCGAACGGCACCGCGTCGTGATCGGTCGATGGATAGCGCAGAAAGTACCACGCGCTGTCCAGGAACGTGTCGCTCACGTCCGTCTCGCGCCGCGCCTGCCCGCCGCACGACGGGCACGTGGTGCGGTACCACTCCTCGTGCCGCGCCAGCGGCGAGATGCCCGACGCGTCGGGCCTGTAGTCCTGGATGAAGGGCAGCTCCACCGGCAGCTGGTCCTCCGGCACGGGGACGATGCCGCACGCGTCGCAGTATAGAATGGGGATGGGCGGGCCCCAGTACCGCTGCCGGCTGATGGTCCAGTCGTGCAGGCGGTAGTTGATGCGCTGCTCGCCCAGCCCCATCTCCGCCAGCCACTCGGTGACGGCGCGCTTGCTCTCCGCCACGTCCATCCCGTCGAACCGGCCGCTGTTCACCAGCCGGCCCGGACCGACGTACGCCTCCGCCAGCGGCGTGTCCCCGTCCTCCCCCTCGGCCGCGACCACGCGGACGATGGGGAGCCCGAACTGCGTGGCGAACTCGAAGTCGCGCTCGTCGTGGCCGGGCACGGCCATGATGGCGCCCGTGCCGTACTCCATCAGCACGTAGTCGGCGATCCAGACGGGGATCTCCTGCCTGGTCGCCGGATTGACGGCGTAGCCGCCCGTCCAGACGCCCGTCTTGGTCTTGTCCGTCTTCTTGCGTGTGACCAGGTCCTGCGCGCTGGCCTGCCGGCGGTACTCGTCCACCGCGCCGCGCTGCCCGTCGGTGGTGATCTGCTCCACCAGCGGGTGCTCGGGCGCCAGCACCATGTACGTGGCGCCGAACACGGTGTCCGGCCGCGTGGTGAAGACGCGGATCACCTGCTTCCCGTCGTGCAGTTGCGCGGCCTCGTGCCGGTCGTCCGCCACCTTTCTGCGGGCGATGGGGAACTGCAGCTCGGCGCCCTCGCTGCGGCCGATCCAGTTCTCCTGCGCCTTGCGGGTGGTTTCCGACCAGTCCAGCGTCTTCAGGTTCTCCAGCAGCCGCCCGGCGTACCGGGTGATCTTGAAGAACCACTGCGACAGGAAGCGCATCTCCACCGGCGTGTCGCAGCGCTCGCACAGGCCGCCGATCACCTGCTCGTTGGCCAGCACCGTGTTGCAGCTGGGGCACCAGTTGACGGGCGCCTCCTTCTTTTCCGCCAGCCCCGCCTTGTACAGCTGCAGAAAGATCCACTGCGTCCACTTGTAGTACTCGGGGCGCGTGGTGTCGACCGTGTGCGCCCAGTCGTACATCAGCCCCCCGCGTCGCAGCTGCTTCGTAAAGCGCTCCACGTTGCGGGGGATGAGCTCCATGGGGTTGATGCCCTGCTTGAGCGCGAAGTTCTCCGAGTGGATGCCGAACGCGTCGAAGCCGATGGGCTCGAAGACCTGGTATCCCTGCAGCCGCTTGAAGCGGCCGTAGATGTCGGCGCCCGTGAAGGCGTAGATGTTCCCCACGTGCAGCCCCTCGGCCGACGGGTACGGGAACATCATCAGGTTGTAGAAGGGCTTTTCAGCGGCCCGCAACTCCTCGGCGGTCCAGCGGTTGGTGCCCTGGTCTTCCCACCGCTGCTGCCACTTGCGCTCCACTTCGGCGGGGTGGTAGCTGGCGGTTACGTGGGTGGCGTCGGTCGTGCTCATGGGGACGTCAATGCAGTCGAATGAACGGCACGCATCACGGACAGTGACACGCGAGCCGCCGGGCGCGTGGTGCGGCCGACGGCTCTAGCGGTAAAACTGCCATTTGTGTAGCGGATTTACAACCCCCGCCACGCGTACGCCAGGCGCTCCCACCAGCGCAGGTTCTCCGGCCGCGGCAGCCGCGGCGGCTTGAGGTAGCCGTTCTCGTCAAAGATCGAGTCACGCCGCCGGGGCCGTGGCGGCGACGGCGTCACGGTAAGGGCCTGCCTGAGCTCACCTTCGAGGGGAATGACCTCCGTGTGCAGGACCGCGCCGGGCCTGGATACAACGATCGGGTCGGGCCAGCCGCTCTTGGCGGGGCCAATTCCATTGGTGGTCGGATCAGCCATCAGTATACCTCCACGATGTAGGTAGCCACACCACTGCACGCGTTCCCGATCAACTGCTGTACGTCGGCGGTAAAGAACCCCGGGACGCTCGCGTCGAGATATACAACCGCAGCGACAGCAAGGTCTGCACCCAGAATGGGTACCGCCATCCACGCCTGGCGATCGGGGGTCACCGCCCGCGCCTCGTCCTCGGTATACGCCCAGTCGCGAACGAGTTCGCTTACGAGACCCGGGTACGAGTCACTCTGCCGCCGCACCACAACTGCCCGTTTCTCCCGCGCCGCTTTTCCAATGACCCCTGCGCGAACCGAGAACCTTCGACCCGGAGCGCCGCCCGTGCCTCCGATGTACGGAAGCAACTGCTCCAGTTCCTCTGCACTGGCACCTCCCGTTCGCGGCTGTACGACGCGGTGGATGGTAACGCGGAGCGTTCCGTCACCCACCTGCACCAGGCCGGCACCGCGCCGCACGGCTTCATAAAGTACACAAAGTGCACCCCGAAGTCCATCATACTCCTCCACCCGCGTGCGCTGGCGGTCCTGTACGGCGGCGTGCAGCACCTTGACGGCGCTGGCCAGCGCGAGCCACGCCGTCGCGCCCACGAGCCACCAGCCGAGCGTGCGTTTCGCCGGGTCGGCGAGGCTCACCATGGCGCCGACGGCGGCGGTGACGAGGGGCGGCAGAATGGCGATGAGTTCCACGATGTACTTTTTCTCGTAGAACCGCTCCTTTTGGGGCCCAGGTATGCGAACCATCTCGGGAAGCCTCCGGGGTGCGAAAGCGGGGCCCTGAGCGCGCGAGAGCCGCCGGCGCGGGTGCGCCGGC
>DATABT010000870.1:0-6697 GCA_036259455.1 Longimicrobium sp.
AGCCGAAGGTGCTGCCAACTCCCACCGCGCCGTCGGCCTGAGTCATCCGGCGCTGCGCGCACCCTGTACCATGAAATGAAAGTCGCCCATGCCGCGACTGTCATTTCGAAGAAGGCGCCCCGCGATCTTGGGCGGTGCGGAAATTCTGTGGCGCCGACTGAGAAATCTACGCAACCGCGGCAGGTGCCGCGCCCCGTTCGACAGACCTCGCCCGAATCCCCTTCCGTTCAGGGGAACCCGAAACTACCCCACCGCCTGCGGCGCGACCGAAGGACCTTTCTCTCCGAACCGGCGGGCTGGTCCCGGGGCTTGGACTCAAGCGCTCGGTTCTGCCGGCAAGATCCTTCGCTCAGCGCGAGAGCCATCATGGAGAGCAGGGATTAGCGCGGCGCCGACCTGAAGGTCGAGAAACTCCCAGGCGAGTGCGGAGCGAGAAAACGGGTTACCAGCACGGGCGAGTAGATTTCTCAGTCGGCGCCCACCGGTTCCTGCACCGGCAGCGATCACGCGGGCGCCTCCTTCGAAATGACAGACGCGGCGCGTATTCCCTATTCCCTATTCCCTATTCCCTATTCCCTATTCCCTATTCCCCGGGCCTGCCTCTTGCACCCCGCGCGCTCCAGACGCGCGGCGCGTGCGGTGCCGCCGATATCGACCAGAAGCCGGCGGAGGCCCCGAGTGGTTGATCCCAACCAGAACCCCACCTGCGTGTTCTGCCGCATCATCGGCGGTGACGAGATGGTGAGCGTGATCCACGAGGACGAGGAGATCATCGCGTTCCTCGACATTCAGCCGCTGCATCCGGGGCACGTGCTGGTGATGCCCAAGGAGCACTTCAAGAACCTGTTCTACGTTCCCGAAGAGCTGGCGGCGCGCACCTTCGCGATGGCCAAGCGCATCCTTCCGGGGCTGCGCAAGGCCACGGGGTGCCGCGCCATCAACATCTTTTCGCCCAACGGGGCGCACGGCGGCCAGGACGTGTTCCACTTTCACGTGCACCTGATCCCCGTTCCCGCCGAGGCGCCGTTCCCGCTACAACTGCCCGACCCCAACGCGGCTGTGCCCTCGCGCTCGCAGCTGGACGTGATGGCCACGCACGTGATGCGCTGCATCCACGACGTAGAAGACGAAGCCCGCGCGGAAGAGAACGCCGCCGCCCAAAGCGCCGAATCCACCGAGCCGGCGGGCGTCTGACGCTACGGCAAACGGTCTGTCACGCAAAAGCGTTTGGCGGTCTGATCAGGCGTTGTCGCCGAAATCCACGTTCAGCGGGCGCGTCTGGCAGTGCTCGCCACAGCCGAACCTGTAGCGGTTGCGCGCGAACCAGCGGTAGAAGCGGTTGAACAGCCCGCCGAAGCCCGGGATGCGGAAGGTCCACCCGAACACGCCTCCCCGCGGAAGAATCTTCAGCAGCTGCTCGATGGCCTCGCCGCCCTGCCACGTCTTTCCGCCGGGCCCGATCAGCTGCATCGCCTCGGCGTACGCCTCCGGCGGAATCCAGGGAAAGCGGTCCAGCACGGTGGTGTTCTGGAACGGGATCACCTCGATCTCATCCCTCTTGTCCCACGCGTTCAGCAGCTTCACCAGCCGGCCGCACACCTTGCACTGGCCGTCGTAGACCACGGTGTACGGCCGCCCCATTCCCACCGCGTCGCTCTCCACCCCGCCAAAGCGAAAGTGCACCACCGGGATCGTCACCTTACCTCCACGGCCACCTTCGGCGGCATCTCCAGCGTTTTGGTGACCGTGCACAGGCCGGCGGCGCGCATGGCGGCGTTGCGGCGCTCCTGCGGCAGCGAGGGCCAGATCACGTCCACGTCCAGCTCGCCCACCCGGTGCGGCTCCTCGGCGAACCTCCACCCCACCTCGATGGACAGATCGTCCACCGGAAGTCTGGCGTGCGTACCCCACGAGGCCAGCACGGAGTACGTGCACGTGGCCAGGCCGCTGGCCAGCATGTGAAAGGGCGAATACTGCATCTCCGCGCTGTCCGCCTCCACCGACAGCGGCCCCGCGCGCCCGTCCAGCCGGATGCGGTCGTCCCCAAGCAGCGTGATCTTCACCGATGTTGGTCCTTGTCCGTGCCGTGCTCCCCCGGCCGGTGGTCCGGCGCGCCGGGATGCGAGGGCGTGTACGCCGGCGGGTCGCTCGCGGGGAACGACTCGTCCGACGCCTCGTCCACCATGTCGTCCTCGTGCGACGGCTCGTCGCGCTGGTCGCCGATGCGCCCCTGCAGCAGCCGGCGCAGCGCGAACGCGCCCGCCACTCCCACCGCGAACGCGCCCAGCAGCCGCGCGCGGTCGGTGGAACGGGCGCGGCGCGCGGTCACGGCCTCGAAGGTGCGGCCCAGTCCGGTTGGTTCCATGGGTCGGGCAAAAGGCGGGGCCTCAGCCCCGGATGAGAGACTCGGCGCCATCCACCCAGATCTCGGTGCCGGTCACGTGGTCCGATGCGTCCGACGCCAGAAACAGCACCAGCCGTGCCACCTGCTCGGCGCTTCCCGGCTCGCGCTCCAGCGGCTGGTCCGTATCGGGAAACTCAACCGGCGTCTGTACTTTCTCCAGGTTGCGGCGCTCGGTGTTGTCGTCGATGCTGGTTTCGATGGCGCCCGGGCAGATCACGTTCACCCGGATTTTGAACGGCGCCAGCTCCAGCGCCGTCATCTTGGTGAACGCCACCTGTGCCGCCTTGCTGCACGAATACGCCGTCGCGCCCGTGTTGCTGAAGACGCGCGTGCCGTTGATGGACGAGGTCACGATGACGGAGCCACCGCGCGTCTTGAGATGTGGCAGCGCGTACTTCACGGTCAGAAAGGTGCCCTTGAGGTTGATGGACAGCGTGCGGTCCCATTCGTCCGGCTCCAGCTCGTCCAGCGGCGCCCACACTCCGTTGATTCCCGCGTTGGCGAAGACGATGTCCAGCCGTCCCCACTTTTCGATGATCTCCTTGATGCCGGCCCGCATCTCGTCCGGCTTGCTGATGTCCGCGCAGACGGCCATCGCCTCCCCGTGCTCCGCCGCGATCTGGTCCACGACGGGGTCCAGGTTCTCGCGGTGCCGGCCCAGCACGGCGACTCTGGCCCCCTCGCGCGCGAACAGCAGCGCCGTCGCCCTGCCGATTCCCTCCCCGCCGCCCGTGATGAGCGCCACCTTTTCTGCGAGCTGCATCGTTTGATTGCTCCTGGACTGCTGCGGGGACCGGGGTCAGGTTTTCAGGGAACTGCCCCCGGACCCCGTCATCCCCGCGATGTCATCCCGGGACCGGCGCCGCCCCGCGCCGTCTCCGCGCGCGGAACCGTGGCACTCGCCGCCGCCGCGCGCCGCCCGCGCCCGTCCGAGATTTCCGTGCCGGGTGCGTCCGCCGCTACCCCAGCGCGAACCGCTCCACCGCCTCGTAGCGAGCGGGGCCGCCGCCCAGGTGGCTGCGAAAGAGGATGACCTCGCGCACCGGCATCCGCAGCCCCAGCGGCGGCACGCGGGCGACGGCGCGCGTCACGTCGCGCGGCGGCTGGATGCGGCTGAGCGTAAGGTGCGGCTTGAACGACTTCTCCTCCGGCGCGAGCCCCGCCGCGCGCGCCGCATCCTCCGCGATCCGCGCGAGCGCCTCCATCCGCGCGACGCCGTCCGTCAGCCCCATCCACAGCACCCGCGCGCTCCGCGGCCGCGAGAAGGCGCCCAGCCCGCCGAAGCCCACGTCGAACGCATCCCCCAGATCCGCCGCGCGCAGGTGCCGCACGAGGGCCGCCATCTGGTCCGCGCGCGTGGTGCCCAGAAAGCGCAGCGTCAGGTGCCAGTTCGCGGAGGGCACCGCGCGCCCCGGAATGCCGTCCGGCATCGACCGCCGCAGATGCGCCTCGATCTCGCGCCGCGCCTCGTCCGCCAGCGGCACGCCGATGAACAGCCGCCCCGCCGCATCGTTCGTCTGCATCCGCACATCCCACGCAGTCTTTTGTTCGTTCGAAATCAGCGCCCACGAATCAGCCCGCGCGGATCCCGGCAAATCTGCAAAGCGCACCCGCCGTCCGAAAGCCGCCACGTTGGTCACTCTCCCCGGCCGCGAACCGGCCGCGTATCTTGTGCGCACGCTGTGGGAGCCCCGACCACCAGACGCACGAGGTATCCGCATGTCCATCACCGAAACCGCGCCGTCGCTCAAGCAGCTGGCGCTGGGTGACCTGAACCACGAGCTGAACACCACACGCAAGCTGCTGGAGCGCGTTCCCGAGGCGCACCTGGACTGGAAGCCGCACCAGAAGTCCATGTCGCTGGGCGGGCTGGCGCTGCACGTGGCCACCATCCCCTACTGGCTCACGCGCGTGCTGAGCGCCGACTTCTTCGACCTCGCTGGGGCCACGCGCAACCCGCCGCCCACCCGCGTGCAGCAGATCCTGGACGCCTTCGAGGAGCGCGTGGCGGAGATGCGCCGGCTGCTGGACGCGTCCGACGACGCCGCGCTCACGGCGCCATGGCAGCTGCGGCGCGGCGAGCAGGTGCTGCAGACCATGCCGCGGCTGGCGGTGATCCGGACGATGGCCATCAACCACCTGATCCACCATCGCGCGCAGCTCGGCGTGTACCTGCGCCTGCTGGACGTGCCCCTGCCCGCCATGTACGGTCCCAGCGCCGACGAGCAGCCCACCTTCGGCTGACCGGTTGCACGCGGCGGGCGAATCCGCATCTTGATCGGCCCGGCGGCGATTGGCGCCCGCGCGGGCCGAACCCGTTTCCAGCCACCCAACGCACATGCGCGCCGAACCCATCCGCGTCCTCTTCGTCTGCCTGGGAAACATCTGCCGGTCACCGCTGGCGGAGGCGGTGTTCCGGCACCAGGTGCGCGAGCGCGGCCTCAGCGACCGCTTCGAGATCGACTCCGCGGGGACCAGCGGCTATCACCGCGGCAGCCCGCCGGACCGCCGCAGCACGGAGACGGCGCGCCGCCGCGGCGTCGAGCTCACCGGCCGCAGCCGCTCCGTGGCCGCGGAGGACCTGAACCGCTTCGACTACGTGATCGCCATGGACGCGGAGAACGAGGCGGCGCTGCGCGGCCTGCTGCGGGCGTCCGGCGGCTCGGCGCGCGTGCACCGGCTGCGTGAGTGGGACCCGGAGCCCGGTGACGGCGACGTGCCGGACCCGTACTACGGCGGCCCGCGCGGCTTCGAGGACGTGCACGACATCGTGGAGCGCGCGTCGGCGGCGTTCCTTGAACACGTGGTGCGCGAGCACGGGCTGGACGGATGATCCCCGACGCGCTCCGCCGCGCGGTGGAGGCGCGGCTGGGGCCGGTGCGCGGCACGGCGCCCGTCGCCGGCGGGTGCATCAACCACGGCACGCGGGTGGAACTGGCGGACGGGCCCGTCTTCGTGAAGTACAACGCGGATGCGCCGCCGGGGATGTTCGCGGCCGAGGCGCGGGGGCTGGATGCGCTTCGTGCGGCGGCGGACGGGCTGAGCGTGCCGCGCGCACTGGCGTGGGCGGAGGCGGAGCGGGGCGCGCCCGCGTGGCTGGCGCTGGAGTGGCTGGAGCCGTCCCCCCGCGCTATGGACTTCGCGGAGCGGCTTGGGCGCGGGCTGGCGGCGCTGCACCGCGCCGGGTCGGTTGAGGGATGGGGGTGGGTGGAGGACAACTTCATCGGCCCGCTGCCGCAGGCGAACGCGCCGGCGGTGTCGTGGGCGGAGTTCTGGCGGGCGCGTCGCCTGGAGCCGCAGCTGGATCTCGCCCGCCGTGGGGGGCGGATGCCGGGGAAGGCGGCGGACTGGAACCGGCTGATGGACCGGCTCACCGATCTGCTCGCCCCGGCGGAGGCGGACGGGCCTTCGCTGCTGCACGGCGACCTGTGGGGCGGCAACGTGCTCGGGGCGCCGCGGGGGCCGGCGATCATCGACCCCGCCGTGTACCGCGGCCACCGCGAGGCGGACCTGGCGATGACGGAGCTGTTCGGCGGCTTCGGCCAGCGCTTTCACGCGGCGTATCGCGAAGCGTGGCCGCTGCAGCCGGGATATCCCGCGCGGCGCGCCGTCTACCAGCTGTGGTACCTGCTGGTCCACGTGAACCTGTTCGGCGGCGGATACGGCGCGCAGACGGCCAGCGTGCTGCGCGAGGCGCTCGCCGGCTGAAAAGCAGGTTCATCGCGGGTTTCGTTGCACGCACGAAGTCTGCGCCGTGAACTGTCATTTCGAAGGAGGCGCCCGCGAGGACTTGCCTCATGCAGGATCTTGTTGCGCCGACGGAGAAATCTACTCACCCACGCTCATGGCTGGCCGCACGTCCCGGGACCCGCCTTCGATGCGCCGCACGGAAGCGGGTCGAGGCCGAGCCGCGGGCCGGATCACCAGCACGGGTGAGTAGATTTCTCAGTCGGCGCCATGGGAATCCTGCACGGGCTGAGTTCGGTGCAGGCGCCTCCTTCGAAATGACAGTTGGGCGTCGGGTCTGTTTACCCGCAACAAAATCGACGAAGAACCGAAAAGCATCACGCGCTCACGCGGAGGAAAGAAGAAGAGGACGCGGATGAAGGTGATCGCCGCGTCCTTTCTTCCCGCCTCCGCGTCCTTCACGCATATCAACTGTCTTGACTCTAAATTTAGATGAACTTAAAATGTGCTCGCGAGTAAGTTGAAGAGGAATTGTGCATTGGTGAGGAGGGGAGATGAGGAGCAGGGTTCTTGTCTGGCTCACGGCCGCGCTCATGGCGGCCGTCG
>DATABT010000871.1:0-2352 GCA_036259455.1 Longimicrobium sp.
AGCACCGGGCGGGGGTGCGCGGCCGTTCGTCTGCGGGACCCGGGACGTCCATCCTGGTCCTGGGGACGCCCGCATAACCGAAGGCTCCCACCCGGATCCTGCTTCCGCTGATCCCGCTCGTCCCCCCCTCCGGCGAGAAGAGGTGGCACCTGGCTGGCCCACCCCGCTCCCTCTCCGGACCGACTCCTTTCCCGTCGCCTCCGTGATCCCAGGCCATTCACTGGCAGTGAAATAGCAGGCTGGGTTTCTCGCCGTGGCGGGAGTTGAAACGCCGAAACGAGAACCTTGCACGCCGGAATTCCTTCGTTCAATTTACGTCAGATCGTGAGGCGTTCGTACAGCGGAAGCGATGATCCAGCGTGTGATGCGCGTACTGACTGCCGCCGCGAAGTTCGCCCTGCTGCTGACGCTCTGGGGCGGATGCGCGCGGGCCCAGGATTCCACGGCGGCGCTCCCGGACGTGGAGGAGCGCCGCGCGTGGGCCGTGCCGGTGCGCGAGGTGGCACGCAGCCAGGCCGACACGCTCTTTCAGCAGGTGACGGGGCTGGACGTGGACTCCAGGGGCCGTGTGTACGCCGGCGACTGGTTCGCGGCGCGGGTGGCCGTGCTGGATTCCGCCGGCCAGCTGGTGGAGACGCTGGGCACCAGGGGCCTCGGCCCGGGCGAGTTCCGCTCCATCCGCGGCGTGCAGGTGCTTCCGGGCGACAGCCTGCTCGTCTACGACCCCGGCGCGGCGCGCGTAAGCGTATTCGCGCCCGGGCAGGCGCGCGCGGCGTACGTGGTGAACGCGCGGGAGGGCGGCGTGCCCTTCCACATCCAGCGCACGCGCGCCAACGACGCCTTCCTGGCCATGTTCCGCCCCACCTTTCGCGGTGACGACACGGCGCGTCCCACGGAGCGGCTGCGACTGCTGGGGCTGGACGCGCGGCCTGCCGGCGAGCCGATCCGGGCGTACGCCGCCCGTGGCTTTCTGCGCGTGGGCGACCGCGGCAACTTCGCGGTGACCCCGGACCCGTTCGGGCGAGAGGGACTGTACGCGCTGGGCCCGGACGACCGCGTGCACTACCTGTGGAGCGACTCGCTGGCCGTGGAGACGCTGGACCTGCGAGGCCGGCGCATGGGCGGGTTCTCGGTGCGCTACCGCCCCCCGCGCGTGGAGCCGGTGGACGTGGAAGCGGCGCTGGAGGGAATGCCGCCCGACATGGTGCGCGCGTTTCGTCCCGCGCTGCAGGACTCGCTTCCGGAGCGCTGGCCCGCGGCGCGCTCCCTCCTCGCGGACGCGGAGGGCCGGCTGTGGATCGGGCTGCACACGCCGGCCGGCCAGCCGCGGGAGTGGGCGGTGTTCACGGCGAACGGCAGGTATCTCTCCTCCGTTTTCCTTCCGCGCGGGACCGAGCTGCACGCCGCGCGCGCCGGCCGCCTGTACGCCGTGCAGAAGGATGCGGATGGGGTTCCGCACGTAGTGATCTACCGCATGGACGCTCAGCCGGGGGGCGGGAACGGCTGAGCCCGGGGCAGGCGCCCCCGCGCACATCCATGGGCGATGGTGAGGGAGGGGCATCTCGATGCACGGCGCGTTGTCTCCCGCGCGTTCACCCTGCGGCAAGGCAGGGCATCATGGGCACTCCGTTACGCAGGTGGATTCCCCTCTCGCTGCTCGTCGTGGCCGCCGCCGCGCCGGCCGCCGCGCAGCGCATCGATCCCGACCGCGTGTTCGAGGTCACCCTGGAGATCGATGGCCGGATGATGAGCGCCATGATCCGGGAGGGCAGTTCGCTCCGGCTCACGCGTCCGGGAGGCGTCGAGTACCACTTCAGCCCGGTGCTGCGCAGCGCGTCGAGCGGAACCGTGCTGATGGCGGTCTCGCGCGCCGCGGCCGGAGAGCCGCAGCAGGTGGTGGAGCGGCTGCAGCTTTCGGTGGGTGTGCCCGTGGCCCTGCGCAGCGCCCCCACCCTGCGCATCGTGCTGGACAAGATCGGCCGCGCCAACGAGGCGCAGTCCACCGCGGCCACGGGGCAGGGTGCGCCCGCGCCGTTCCGGTTCGCGGCGCTGCAGACGGGAAGCTGCTGCGTGTGCTGCGAGGGCTCGTGCGCCTGCGCGTGCGGAGTGTCGTGGTGGTGCGGCCACTGCTGCACGCGCGGGTGCTGCGACCCCGTCGAACCCACCAGCAACGACCGCACGCCCCTTCTGACGGGGCCCGCGCGCTTCGCCTCGTTCACGCGCCGCGGCGCCTGCACGCGCGGCTCGCTCCTCGACCGCGAAGCGCCCGCCGCGGCGACGCAGATGCGGACGGCGCTGCGCTGAGGGAAATCCCCCGCGAATCGACGGCCCGGGCGCACCGCGCGCCCGGGC
>DATABT010000872.1:0-5720 GCA_036259455.1 Longimicrobium sp.
CTCGGCGGCGCTCGGGTGGGCCCCCTGGGGCCCGCGCCGGCCGGGCTGGTGATGCGCAGCCCGCTCTCCGACCGGCTGGCGCGGCTGGCGACGGCGTCCAGGGAGCAGGTCTTCGACGAGCTGCGCCGGAGCGGCGCCGCCCCGAGGGACGCGGATGCGCTCGCCGTGCTCCGGGCGCGCTTTCCCGCCGGAACGGACGACCGCTGGCTGGCGGAGAAGCTGCTGGAGCACGGGCCGGAGCCCCTGTGGCCGCCAGAGGTCATGACGCGCCGCGTGGAGCTCGCCCGGAACCACTACTGGGCTCCGGAGGCGGGCGACATCCGCGCCAGCCTGCCGTATCCCCCGCGCACCGACACCACCGGAACGCTGCCGGTGGTCGCCTACTTCTTCCCCGGCCGCACCGCCGAGCGCGCCCTGGTCATCGGCGGCATCCACGGCAACGAGGTGCAGGGCGCCCGGACGGTGCAGGCGTTGCGCGCGGAGCTGACGCGGGCCTCGCTGGCCGGGCGCCCGCCGCGCTTCACCACCATCCTGGTACCCGTGCTCAACGCGCGCACGCACGATCCGCGGCTGCGCAGCCAGGGTCAGCGGTACCTGCCACGCCGCGTGCAGGAGCTTGCGGCGGACCCGGCGACGCGCGCGCGGGAGACGAACGGCATCGAGCCCAACCGCACCTTTCCGGCGCCGGGCGAAACCTATGCGGATGTGCGGGCGCGCCAGCGCGTGGGGCAGCCGGACCTGCTGTACACCGGCCCGCCCCGCGGCCGGGACCAGTCCAGCACCATGATGCCGCCGGAGACCCGGGCGCTGGTGAGGCTGATCGAGCGGTTCAACCCCAGCCGCATCGCCAGCGTGCACGCCCACGGCATTGCCCCCCGCGGCACGGCAAGGGCGGGGAACGATCCCGGCATCTTCGTGGACCCGCGGCGCATCCCCGTTCCGGGCCGCCCCGGCCTGCTACGCGACGACCCCGCCGGGGACGCGCTCGCCAACCGCATGCTGGCCGCGGGGCGCCGGCGGCTGCCGACCCTGCCCGCGTCAGTGCAGTCCGGCCTGGCCGACCCCTTTCTGGGCAACACGGGAGCAACCCCTACCCGGTACTCCCCCTCGGTGCCCACCAACGAGGGCTACTCGCTGGGCGACTGGGCGCCGGCGCGCGGCATCAACACCATCACCATCGAGGTCCCGCAGTATGGAAACCATCCCACGCTGAGGAGCTCCGTGCCCAATCCGGACCGGCTGGCCGTGGAACGGATGCACATGGAGGTGCTGCTGGAGGTGTTCCTCGAGGTTCCGCCGCCCTCGCGCGCGCCCTGACGCCGGGAGAAGAGGATCACGCGGCAGACGCGGCGGACAGAAGTGGAGGACGCGGATGAGGGCGATCATCCGCGTCCTCCTGCTCTTCCTCCCCGTCCTTCGTTACCGGCGCGCGTCATCTCGGTCGCGGATGATCTCCGCCAGGAAGATCGCGTTGTCGCGTGTCCGGGCGCTGAAGCGGTTCCACTCCTCGTCCGTGAGCAGCTGCGGGTGGTACATCCACGAGATCCGGTTCAACGCGCGCGACCTGCGCACGTCGTCGAACGCGATCGCCAGTTCGTCGTACGGTCCTGCGGCAGCTTGAGGAGCTCGAGGTAGCGGTCGTGGTTCGGCGTTCCGGCGTTGCCGATCACGCCGCGGCACTCGTCCAGCCCGCGCGCGGTAGCGGTCCCGCGCAGCCGTCTTTACGTCCCGCAGTACCCGCCCGCCCGTCGCTCTCGGGAAAACCGCCCATCGTCGCCTCGCTTCCGTGGACGTCTGGAGGCGGAAAGGCAAACGGAATGGCCCCGCGATCGAGCACGCGAAGGCCATTCCGCCGAAGGACTCCGGACGATGGACCTCACCGCACCGCGCGGCGGCCGGCGCGCGTTTCCTCCAGCCGCTCGTGGGCGCCGTCTATAGGGGCGTAGTACAGGTCGGAGACGATGCGGCCGACGTCCGGGTACTCCTCGTCCACGCTGCCCACGCGGCGCGCGCCCAGCGCCCGCAGCAGCGCCATGGACGCGACGTTCTGCACCGGGTGCGACACCACCGTGGCGAACAGGTGCTCGTGGCCGCTCCGCACCGCGCCGCGCAGCGCCGCCAGCGCCAGGTGCGGCGCGCGCACGCGGGCATGGGGGAGCACGGCCAGCTGGTCGAAGTAGCAGACGCGCTCCTCCGGCGGCGTCCACCCGGCCGGCGTGTCCCAGCGGATGGCCGCGCGCCGCGCCCACAGCTCCGACGCGCGCAGCACCGGCTCCGGCAGCAGCACGGCGAACCCCGCCACCGCGCCGTCCGTCCCCAGCAGCACCCACACGTCCGCCACGCCGATCAGCGCGCGGTACTGCTGCAGCGTGGAGCCCAGCAGAAATCCGCCGCGGGGCGCCTCGTGCGCGTCCGGCGGCAGGACCAGCGCGCGCTTGACGGCCAGGATGGCGTCCGCGTCGGCCTGCGTGGCGCGGCGGATCCGGTCGTTTTCGCTCACCGCCGCCCCAGCCGCAGCTTCACCGAGAACTCGCCCACCTCGGCGATGTTCTCCAGCAGCGGCCCCTTTCGCTGCTGCCAGATGGCCTCCCACAGCGAGTGCACCTTCTGGTTCTCGTGGTACGCCGCCGGAAGCTCGTGCCGGCGCTCCGGCAGCTGGTGCCAGGGGATGGTGGGATCGTCGTGGTGCGTCGCGTGCTCGTTGAAGTTCAGCAGCAGCCAGCTGAAGAAGCGCTGGCGCGGCAGCGAGCGCACGTTGTGGCGCACGTCCGGGCCCACGCTGGTGTCGTAGTGGTACACGTACAGCAGCAGCGACCACACCCACGCGAACACCGCCAGCGGCAGCCCCAGCGCCACCACCCATCCCGCCCCGCCGAACAGCGCCACGATGGCCACGTGGTAGGCGATCCCCAGCGCCAGCTCGCCCCAGGAGCGCAGCCGCCTGTCCATCCCCCAGTGCCTGAAGACGGGGGAGATGCGCGTGGCCGTCTGCGTCGGCACGACCAGAAAGAGGAGAACGGACACCAGCGAGTGGATGAAGAAGCCGCCCAGGAACACGTAGAAGATCCACACCGCGTTGTAGTACGCGCGCCGCAGCGGCGTGACCTCGCCGCGGACGCAGAAGGTGTCGAGATTGGCCGTGTGGTGGTCGCGGCGGTTGTGGCCGTGATGGAAGTAGTGGATGCGGCGGTAGATGGTGAACGGAGCCGCCACCGGCGTCAGCAGCGCCGTCCCCCAGAAGTCGTTCAGCCGCGGGCGGGACGGGTACAGCTTCTTGTGGATGGCCTCGTGCGCCGCGATGTACATGCGGTCCAGCCACAGCCCCTGCCCCACGATGAGCACCGCCAGCATGGCCCACCATCCCGGCCCCTGCCACCGCCACACCGCCAGCGACCCCGCCATCAGCGCGAAGTGCATGCCCACGGTCTGCGCAAGCAGCCCGCGCGAAAAGCGCTCGTCTGCCTGTGGATGGGTCCTGTGCTTCGGCATGCGGCGGCGTGCGGATGGGGCGGGGCGGAGGCGGACGTGCCGGTGTGTGGATCCGGAGAGTAACGGAACGGATGGTCCGCGTCCAGACGGTGGCGGAATGCGTCAGGGCCGCGCCTTGCGCGCGCCGGCGGCGGGCGGAGACGGCTGTGCGTGGGCTTCGAGCGCCCGCAGCCGGTCCAGCAGTGCCTCGGCGCGCGCGACGTGCCTCTGGCGCTCCAGTTCGGCCCGGAGCCCGGATAGCTCGCCGATGAGTCCCGCCGGAGTCTCCGCCACCGGCGCCAGCCGCTCCAGCAGGTCCAGCGCGCGCTCCAGGTTCGCGACCGCGTACCGCACCCTGCCCTGCTGGTGTTGAAGGACGGCCAGCTTGGCGAATGCCACCGCGCGCGCTGCCGCGTTCCCGGCCCAGAACGACATTGCGATCACCGCCATCAGGTCGTCGGTGGCGGCCAGCGCGGACCCGGTGCGCACCTGCTCGCCCGCGGCAAGCAGACCCATGTTGATGATGGCGTCGCAATGCTCCGCCAGGGCCGCCGGGGGACCGGGCGGGGCCGGAAGGGAAAACCGCTCCGGGGCCCGCGGTGCGTGCCGGGCCAGGACGCCGGCCACGGCCGCGCGCAGCGTGGCGATGTCCTCCTCCCGCCGCGGGACCACGCGGGTGAAGTCCGGCGGACACGCAGTCGCCGCCGGGTCCGCGACGAGAACGATGGTGCTGGCCTGGCGCCCGGCCTGCCGAATGAGCTCCATCTCCGTCGCGACCCCCGCCGACGGCTCGTCGTCCAGGTACAGCAGGATGACGGCCGCGTTGCGGACGAGCTTCTCCACCACCTCCTGCCAGTCGTCCCCCAGCGCCAGCCGCGGCAGCCCGCCCTGCCGCCGGAGCTCCAGGGCGGGATTGGTCACCGCGACCACGGGCACCAGCGCCGCAAGGTGTTCGACGATCGCGCGCTGCAGCGAATCGTCCTTCATGCGCATGGTGGTCGTGATGACCTCCGCGTCCGCGATTCCGTCGATCTCCTCGATGGCGGATTCCGGCTGTCCGGCGCGGGCGCCGAACGCGAAGCTGCGCAGATACAGGCCGAAGGGCGAGCCTCGCTCCATCGCGGACTGCACGACCTGCCGCGCGCGCTCGTGGGGATCGTTCTCGAAAAAGCGGTGCAGGTACTCCAGGCTCACTTCGCAGTTCTGTTCGAGCAGCTCGCGGTCCGGTCCCGCCCGCGCCCGGTCCGGATCACGCACGCCAAGGTACAGCGTGAGAATCGCGCTGTTGATGATCGGCGGGAGTGCGGGAGAGTACCCGCTGAACCCGAACAGGAGCGCACCGGCCAGCTGTCCGTCCATGATCCTTCTCCAGAACGCGTGGAGTGCCGTCGTGGGCCCTGCACCCGCATCACCACGTACGGCCCATCGGCCCCGCGACAAGCGTTCCGCCGCACGCGCCCCGCGAGCAGTTCGTCGCACCGCGTCGATTCGTCGTCCGGAATGGCCCGGCATGTTGGAGCGCAGCGAGACCGTGCGCGTTCGGCCCAATCGCGGATCAGGCACCCGGGACGGGCAAAGCCCCGCGGCCGGGCACTCCGCCGCGAGGCTTTCCATGTGGTGACGCGACGCGCCCGTCCGCCGCGCGCGTGCTACTAGAAGTCCCAGCCGGTCAGCTCCGTAAGCGCGTTGAGAAAGGCGATGAACTCCGGCGTCGGGGTCCCCTCGTGCTCGCTCCCGTCCCGGTCGGGGTAGGCGTTGCTGCCGCCCGACCGGATCACCACGCCGTCGCCGGCCAGCCGCAGCGACCAGCCGACGCCGTCCACGATGTTCTCCGCCCGGTACTCGCGGCGCCACCGCCCGACTCCGGCGGCCTGGGCCGCGGCCCAGAACGCCGCCCAGTCCGCGGTCGTGGGCTCCGCGCGCACGCTGTCGATGCGCATGCCCGGCTCGAAGCCCCACGGCACGTGCCACACGAGGATGCGCGCGCCCTCCATCTTCAGGCTGGTGGACCCGGTGCCGTATCCGCTCATGTTGAAGGTGAGCTCGTCCGGCGCGCCCTCCGCCGGCAGCGGCGCGGTGGCGTCGTTGCAGGCGGCGAGCGTCGCGCAGAAGAGCGCGGCCGTGGCCCACGCGCGGCAGGTTCTGAGTCGGAGCAGGTTCATCTGGAGGAGCCCTCGGGGAGCGGGGAAACGGATGGTGAGGTGCCGGCCACACAGAACGCCGGGGGCGGATGATTCATGACAGTCCGTCGC